>NZ_JBFUHY010000037.1:0-43238 GCF_056402155.1 Pseudomonas sp. P4_C1 | reverse complement strand
GCGCCTGGCCCATGACGACCAGCAGCACTACATGAGTCGCCTGAGCCGTGAGCACGAGGAAATCTACGACGCCATTGCCCGTCAGGATTCCGATGCGGCGCGGGCCGCCATGCGTTTGCACCTKACCAACAGCCGTGAGCGGTTGCGTCATGCCCATGAAGAGGCTGAGGCGCAGCGGGGGTAAGTAATCTGCCCTTGTCCTCCATCGTCTGAACTACCGCTATCGCGAGCAGGCTCGCTCCTACAGTGGATCTCGCAACACTGAAGATCACTGTAGGAGCGAGCCTGCTCGCGATAGGGCCGTAAGCCATAAAACAAATCCAGCAGCTTTCCCCTATCTTCCGACAACGTATCTCTCAAACGACCGTTTATCACGGTGCTCGCAACTGTCCTTCCTCCGCTGAAACCCGCTAAAACTCAGGCAGACAGCCTTTCTTGTCGAACAATTTTCACCCCCAGCGATGAAATGCAGTTGACGGTTGTATTTTAAGTTGTACGATGACCTACAACTTCAGCGCGGGCTGAACGGTTTTCTCACATAACGTCGCTATCCAGGGTGTTCGAATAATGAATCCACAAGAACTGAAGTCCATCCTCTCTGCCGGTCTGCTGTCCTTCCCGGTCACCGATTTCAATGCTCAGGGCGACTTCAATCGCGCGGGTTACATCAAGCGTCTCGAATGGCTGGCCCCATACGGCGCCTCGGCTTTGTTCGCCGCGGGCGGCACCGGTGAGTTCTTCTCTCTGGCGGCCAGCGAATATTCGGAAATCATCAAGACCGCCGTCGACACCTGCGCCACCAGCGTGCCGATCCTGGCCGGCGTGGGCGGTTCGACCCGTCAAGCCATCGAATACGCTCAGGAAGCCGAGCGCCTGGGCGCCAAAGGCCTGTTGCTGCTGCCGCACTACCTGACCGAAGCCAGCCAGGACGGCGTTGCCGCTCACGTCGAAGCCGTGTGCAAATCGGTCAACATCGGCGTGGTGGTCTACAACCGTAACGTCTGCCGCCTGACCGCGCCGCTGCTGGAACGTCTGGCCGAGCGCTGCCCGAACCTGATCGGTTACAAGGATGGCCTGGGTGATATCGAGTTGATGGTGTCGATCCGTCGCCGCCTCGGTGATCGCTTCAGCTATCTGGGTGGCTTGCCGACCGCCGAAGTCTACGCCGCGGCCTACAAGGCCCTGGGCGTACCGGTCTACTCCTCGGCGGTGTTCAACTTCATCCCGAAAACCGCGATGGACTTCTACCACGCGATCGCTCGCGAAGATCACGCCACCGTCGGCAAGATCATCGACGACTTCTTCCTGCCGTACCTGGACATCCGTAACCGCAAGGCCGGTTATGCCGTGAGCATCGTCAAGGCCGGGGCAAAAATTGCCGGCTACGACGCAGGTCCTGTGCGCGCGCCGCTGACCGATCTGACCGGTGAAGAGTACGAAATGCTCGCCGCGCTGATCGACAAGCAGGGCGCGCAGTAACACCCGATAAAACCAGGGCCGCTGAGCAATCGGCGGCTTTTTGCGTTAGGACTTCTTGTAAAAGGGGCAAGCCGTGGCTGATTCAAAGCGTTTCGATAACTACATCAACGGCGAATGGGTTGCCGGTGGCGACTATTCGACCAACATCAACCCGTCCGAACTGACCGACGGCATCGGCGACTACGCCAAGGCTGATCTGGCTCAGGTCCACGCCGCCATCGACGCCGCCCGTGCCGCGTTTGCGGCCTGGTCCACTTCCGGCATTCAGGCGCGTCACGATTCCCTGGACAAAGTCGGTACCGAGATACTCACCCGTCGTGAAGAGCTCGGCACCTTGCTGGCCCGGGAAGAGGGCAAGACCCTGCCTGAAGCCATCGGCGAAGTGACCCGCGCCGGTAATATCTTCAAGTTCTTCGCCGGCGAGTGCCTGCGCCTGTCCGGCGACTACTTGCCGTCGGTGCGTCCGGGCGTCAACGTTGAAGTCACTCGCGAAGCCCTGGGCGTGGTCGGTCTGATCACCCCATGGAACTTCCCGATTGCCATCCCTGCATGGAAAATCGCTCCGGCCCTGGCCTATGGCAACTGCGTCGTGCTCAAGCCGGCGGACCTGGTTCCGGGTTGCGCCTGGGCCCTGGCCGAAATCATCTCCCGCGCAGGCTTCCCGGCCGGTGTGTTCAACCTGGTGATGGGCAGTGGTCGCGTGGTCGGCGATGCGCTGGTCAACAGCCCGAAAGTCGATGGCATCAGCTTCACCGGTTCCGTGGGCGTGGGTCGTCAGATCGCCGTCAACTGCGTGTCGCGCCAGGCCAAGGTTCAGCTGGAAATGGGTGGCAAGAACCCGCAGATCATTCTTGACGACGCCGACCTCAAGCAAGCGGTCGAACTGTCGGTACAGAGCGCGTTCTACTCCACCGGCCAGCGTTGCACCGCTTCCAGCCGCTTTATCGTCACCGCCGGCATCCACGACCAGTTCGTCGAAGCCATGGCCGAGCGCATGAAGTCGATCAAGGTCGGCCATGCATTGAAGGCGGGTACCGATATCGGTCCGGTGGTCTCGCAAGCACAACTTGAACAGGACATGAAGTACATCGACATCGGCCAGTCCGAAGGTGCGCGTCTGGTCAGCGGCGGTGGTCTGGTGACGTGCGACACCGAGGGTTACTTCCTCGCGCCAACCCTGTTTGCCGACAGCGAAGCCTCGATGCGCATCAGCCGTGAAGAGATCTTCGGCCCGGTGGCCAACATCGTCCGCGTCGCCGATTACGAAGCAGCCCTGGCCATGGCCAACGACACCGAGTTCGGGCTGTCGGCGGGCATCGCTACCACCTCGCTGAAGTACGCCAACCACTTCAAGCGCCACTCCCAGGCCGGGATGGTGATGGTCAACCTGCCGACCGCCGGTGTGGATTACCACGTTCCGTTCGGTGGGCGTAAAGGTTCATCCTATGGATCACGTGAGCAAGGTCGCTATGCGCAAGAGTTTTACACGGTCGTGAAGACCAGCTACATCGGTTCGTAAACGCAACACCTGTAGGAGCGAGCCTGCTCGCGATGGTCTCGAGGTCGCGGCTGTACACCTGATGCCCCGCGTCATCGTTGACCATCATCGCGAGCAGGCTCGCTCCTACAGGGGAGCAACTAAAGATTCACCCGCGCATAAAAATAATCAGTGGGAGTACATCTACATGCAATCGACCAAGCCGACTCACGTCCGCTATTTGATCCTGCTCATGCTGTTTCTGGTGACCACGATCAACTACGCCGACCGGGCTACCATCGCAATCGCCGGCTCCAGCCTGCAGAAAGACCTGGGCATCGACGCCGTTACCCTTGGCTACATCTTCTCCGCATTCGGTTGGGCCTACGTGGCCGGGCAAATCCCCGGTGGCTGGCTGCTGGACCGTTTCGGTTCGAAAAAAATCTACGCGTTGAGTATCTTCACCTGGTCACTGTTCACCGTGCTGCAGGGTTATGTCGGCGAGTTCGGCATGTCCACGGCAGTGGTTGCGCTGTTCATGCTGCGCTTCCTGGTAGGCCTGGCTGAAGCGCCATCCTTCCCCGGCAACGCACGTATCGTAGCGGCCTGGTTCCCGACCGCTGAGCGCGGCACTGCCTCGGCGATCTTCAACTCGGCGCAATACTTCGCCACGGTACTGTTCGCACCGCTGATGGGCTGGATCGTCTACAGCTTCGGCTGGCAGCACGTGTTTATCGTCATGGGCGTGATCGGCATCATCTTCTCCGGGATCTGGCTGAAGGTTATCCACAGCCCGCGTCAGCACCCGATGATCAATGATGCCGAGTTCAAGCACATCGCCGACAACGGCGGCATGGTCGACATGGACCAGGACAAGGGCAAAGGCAAGAAGACCGATGGTCCGAAGTGGGACTACATCCGGCAGTTGCTGACCAACCGCATGATGCTCGGCGTATACCTGGGCCAATACTGCATCAACGGCATCACCTACTTCTTCCTGACCTGGTTCCCGGTGTACCTGGTGCAGGAACGCGGCATGACCATTCTCAAGGCCGGTTTCATTGCGTCCTTGCCGGCGATCTGCGGCTTCATCGGTGGTGTATTGGGCGGGGTGATTTCCGATTACCTGCTGCGCAAAGGCCATTCCCTGACCTTCGCCCGCAAGGCGCCGATCATTGCCGGGCTGCTGGTTTCCAGCAGCATCGTGGCCTGCAACTACGTGGATGTTGAATGGATGGTGGTCGGCTTCATGGCCCTGGCGTTCTTCGGCAAAGGCGTGGGTGCACTGGGTTGGGCGGTGGTGTCCGACACCTCGCCGAAGCAGATCGCCGGCCTGAGCGGTGGCCTGTTCAACACATTCGGTAACCTCGCTTCCATCACCACCCCGATCGTCATTGGCTACATCATCAGTTCCACCGGTTCGTTCAAATGGGCACTGGTGTTCGTCGGTTGCAACGCACTGGTCGCGGTGTTCAGCTATCTGGTGATCGTGGGCCCGATCAAGCGTGTGGTGCTCAAAGAGCCACCAGCGAACGGTTCTCAAGCCCCTGGCAAATTGTCTCAAGCGCATTCCTGAGGAGCGGCGTCATGCAGTTGATTGAACATTCCGACTCGCCGCGCTACATCCGCCTGCACGAGCGGGATAACGTGGTCATCGTGGTCAATGATCAGGGCGTACCAGCCGGTACCGAATTTTCGGACGGCCTGGTCACCGTGGACTTCGTGCCGCAGAGTCACAAGGTCACCCTGGAGGACATTCCCGAAGGTGGCCAGGTGATTCGTTACGGCCAGACCATTGGCTATGCCTTGCAGCCGATTCCCCGCGGCAGTTGGGTCAAGGAAGATCAACTGCGCATGCCGACCGCGCCGCCGCTGGACAGCCTGCCGCTGTCCACCGATGTGCCGGCCGCGCAAGCACCGCTGGAAGGCTTCACCTTCGAGGGTTATCGCAACGCCGACGGCACCGTCGGCACGCGCAATATTCTCGGCATCACCACCACCGTGCAATGCGTGACCGGCGTGCTCGATCATGCGGTCAAACGCATCAAGGACGAGTTGCTGCCCAAGTACCCGCACGTCGATGACGTGGTGGCGCTGACCCACAGCTACGGCTGCGGCGTGGCCATCACCGCCACCGACGCTTACATCCCGATCCGCACCGTGCGCAACCTGGCGCGTAACCCGAACCTGGGCGGGGAAGCCCTGGTGATCAGCCTGGGCTGCGAGAAATTGCAAGCCGGGCAGGTGATGCACGACAACGACAGCTCGGTGGATCTCAGCGAGCCTTGGTTGTACCGCTTGCAGGATTCCAGCCACGGCTTCACCGAGATGATCGAGCAGATCATGGAACTGGCCGAGACGCGCTTGAAGAAGCTCGATCAGCGCCGTCGGGAAACCGTACCGGCGTCCGAGCTGATCCTCGGCATGCAGTGCGGCGGCAGTGATGCGTTCTCCGGTATCACCGCCAACCCGGCACTCGGTTATGCCTCGGACCTGTTGCTGCGGGCCGGCGCGACGGTGATGTTTTCCGAAGTCACCGAAGTGCGCGATGCCATTTACCTGCTGACCTCCCGCGCGGAAAACCAGGGCGTCGCCCAGGAACTGGTGCGGGAAATGGACTGGTACGACCGCTACCTGGCCAAGGGTGAAGCGGATCGTAGCGCCAACACCACGCCGGGCAACAAGAAGGGCGGGTTGTCGAACATTGTCGAGAAGTCCCTGGGCTCGATCGTCAAGTCCGGCAGCAGCGCGATCAATGGCGTGCTTGGCCCTGGCGAGCGTTTCAAGCGCAAAGGCCTGATCTTCTGCGCGACCCCGGCCAGCGACTTTGTCTGCGGGACGTTGCAGCTGGCGGCGGGGATGAACCTGCATGTATTCACCACCGGTCGTGGTACGCCTTACGGGTTGGCCATGGCCCCGGTCATCAAGGTCTCGACCCGGACCGAACTGGCGCAACGCTGGCCGGACCTGATCGACATCGACGCCGGGCGTATTGCCACCGGCCGCGCATCGATCGAGGAACTGGGCTGGGAGCTGTTCCACTACTACCTGGATGTGGCCAGCGGCAAGAAACAGACGTGGGCCGAGCAGCACAAACTGCATAACGACATCACCCTGTTCAACCCGGCGCCGATCACATAAGACCGCGTTATCGTTCATCGCGAGCAGGCTCGCTCCTACAATGGATCTTCTTCGTACACGGATTTTGTGTTCGACACTGGACAAATGTAGGAGCGAGCCTGCTCGCGATAGCGATCCAGCAGGCGCCGATGTGTCCGGTGGCTTATCATTAGCCCCCTAACGACGCCCACCCCAAGGTCCTCCCGGCATGCTGGCAATTTTCCTCGAAACCCTGAACATCACCGCGCCGGTGTTTGCCATGCTGTTTCTGGGGGTGCTGCTCAAGCGCATCGATTGGATCAACGATAATTTCATCCACACCGCGTCGGCACTGGTGTTCAACGTCACCATGCCGGCGTTGCTGTTTCTGGGCATCCTGCATGCCGACCTGCACGCGGCATTGCAGCCGGCGCTGTTGATCTATTTCTCCGTGGCGACCCTGGTGTGTTTTGCCATTGCCTGGGGCTGGGCGATCTGGAAGTGTCCGCGGGAAGATCGCGGGATCTACACCCAGGGCGCCTTTCGCGGTAACAACGGGGTCATCGGCCTGGCGCTGGCGGCGAGCATGTACGGTGCTTACGGGATTTCCCTCGGGGCGATTCTCGCGGCGCTGGTGATCCTGTTTTACAACACGCTCTCGACCATTGTGCTGGCGGTCTACAGCCCGGTGATCAAGTCCGATCCGTGGAGTATCTGCAAAAGCGTTTTCAGCAATCCGCTGATCATCAGCGTGATTGCGGCCGCACCGTTCGCCTGGTTCAAGATCGGTTTGCCGGGATGGCTGGAGACCTCCGGCCAGTATCTGGCGCAAACCACGCTGCCGCTGGCGCTGATCTGCATTGGCGGCACGCTGTCCCTGGCGGCACTGCGCAAAAGCGGCAACATGGCGCTGAGTTCAAGCCTGATGAAGATGATCGGCCTGCCGGTGCTGGCGACGCTGGGGGCATGGCTGTGGGGCTTTCGTGGGGCGGAACTGGGGATTCTGTTTCTGTACTTCGGCAGCCCGACGGCAGCGGCCAGCTTTGTGATGGCCCGTGCCGCCGAAGGCAATCATGAATTGGCGGCAGCCATCATCGTGATCACCACGTTGATGGCTGCCGTGACCACGAATATCGGGATCTTTTTGTTGCAGTGGGGCGGCTGGATTTAGCGGCTGGCCACATCGGGCAAGGTTTTGCACATGGGCCCGGTCTCTGGAGGTGCTGCATTCGGGTAGCGATCAGGCGTGATCTGCACCGGTGTGGTGGTGACAAAACCATCGGCGAAGGTCGCCTCGACAAAGCTCGCTGCCCAGCCCTGCTCGGGCGTATCAATCTGTACCTGGGCGCTCAAAGGCGAGGAAGGGGTGATGTTTGTCGGCTCGTAGCGAATTGCGCAGGCATCGCGGAAGTCTCGCGCCATCGGATTCACCGCGGTCCACTGAGTGACCTGAACCGGCGCTTCGGTGAACTGCAGCGAAACCGTTTTGCCCGTTGCAAGTGTGGTTGCGTTGGTCGTGATGGTGGGTAGTGGGCGATCCTGCTGCCACCGGTTGACCACTGAAATCAGCGAATTCTCGACAAATTGCCTGATCCCGGTGTGACTGGCATTAGGGGCGACGCGCAAGCTCTTCGGTCCTGGCAACTGGTCAAAATAGAAGTCCGAGTTGTCGGGCGCGAAAAAATCATCGCTGCTGGCGTTCACGATATATTTCGGGATCGACAATCGCTCTGCGTAGGCACTGTCCAGGTAGGTCATCGGATCTTCGATTTTCATCAGTTTTTTGAAGTTTTCACTGTGTCGCTGACTCAGAACGCCTTCGCCATGATAGTCATAGAAGGCCAGCGGCCAGTTTTTTCCAAAGGTTTGATAGGTATGCTCGAGTACTTTGTCTGTACCGAGACCATCAATGACAAACGGCACGACGGCATTGATTCGCTCATCGGCAATTGCCGAAAGCCAGGCTGCCCAGGCGCGTTTCGATGCCCCGGTGGCAATGAATTGGTCAACTTGCCATGGCCCAAGTTCCTTCTGGGCGAGATCCATGGTCTTGACCAGCGATGCCATCATCGGAACATGCACCGACATGTATGGGCGCGCTTCGGGATTGTTCAGAAACAGCTTCCAACTATGGGCAACACTTGAATCTTCTGTACGGGCGCGACCGTCATCGGCATACGTCAAATATTGGTTGGGGATGTTGCTGAGCGAAATGACAATGGTGCCGGTTTTGCGCGCAACTTCCAGTGCCATGGCTTGAGTGAAGTCTGTGGGGTCAGATGCCGCTTTTTTGCCGGCGGGGATGTTGGTTCCGTTATTCGCGACTAACACTGCCTGTCCGCGAGCGGCATTGTGGGGGATATAGATATCCACGTCATGTTTCCATTGTTCCGGGCTGACCAGTCCATCAGGTGACCAGCGCTGGGAGGAGAGCTCAAAGCTGCGCTTTTCGACACCTGGAAAGGTTTCGGTGCCTTTTGCAACGTAGAGTAATGGCTTGGAGGCTTCCTCTTTTTTGTAGCAGTTCAATACTTCACTGAAGTTGTAAGGGCTGCCCAGGCAGGCATTCGCGGAAGTTTCGGCTTGTACGGTAAGACTTGCAAGTGCAAGAGAAATGCAGGTGCTCGAAAGAATGACACAAAGACTGGATCGCATGGATTGGCTCTCGCTTGTTTCAAATTATATTTTATTTGTTTTTTTGCGGGGATATCTGCGGTCGGAAAAGTTTGTCTTTGTGGTGTTGATATTGAAAGTGTTTTTTAATGGGTATTGTTTGTCGGGATATTTGTATTTGGAAGTTGCAAGTATAAATGTAAATTCAATGATTTTTACTGGTTGTGCAGATTCAACGGAGAAACAAAAGTCTCTCCGTTGAATGAGTGTTTTTGCGTTATTGAGGCTGCTGGTATTGCTCGATCACTTCCTGCGCCGCCCGAAACGCATCGATCGCCGCCGGCACACCGGCATACACCGCGCAATGCAACAACGCCTCGCGAATCTCATCCACAGTGCAGCCGTTGTTCAGTGCACCGCGCACGTGACCTTTCAATTCCTGTGGGCACTTCAGTGCGGTCAGGGCGGCAAGGGTGATCAGGCTGCGGGTTTTCAACGGCAGACCTTCACGGTTCCAGACTGCGCCCCAGGCATGTTCATTGACGAAATCCTGCAACGGCTGGGTGAACTCGGTGGCGTTGCCCAGTGCGCGGTCGACGAAGGCGTCACCCATCACTTGGCGGCGAACTTCAACGCCGGGTTTTTTATTCTCGGTCATGGGACTTCCCTCTTATGGTGTTGGCGACGCCATGCGCGTAGCGACGTGAACAGTAAAAACGCCACCAACGCCGGCAGGACGAAAAGCAGCATCAAGTGTTCCAGCTTGCCGGCCAGTGGCATGCCGGTGGTGAACGACACCACGTGCAGTCCATAGGCCAGGTACAAACCCAGAAACAGCAGGCCTTCGGCGCGGGTCACCCGGTAGCCGGAGTAAAACACCGGCAGGCATAGCGCCGCGACGCCGAGCATCACCGGCAGGTCGAAATCCAGGGCGTTGGGCGACACCGACAGCGGCGACGGCGCCACCAGTGCGGTAATGCCGAGCACGCCCAAGAGGTTGAACAGGTTGCTGCCAATCACGTTGCCCACGGCAATCTCGCGCTCGCCGCGCATTGCGGCGATCAACGAAGTGGCGAGCTCAGGCAGTGACGTGCTGACAGCGACGATGGTCAGGCCGATGATCCGCTCCGACAACCCAAAATCGGTGGCGACCGCAACCGCTGCACCCAGCAACAAGTGCCCGGCGTACACCAGCATCGCCAGTCCGGCGACGATCATCAGCAGGCTGCTCAGCCATGGCGCTTGCGGGTGGTGGTCATGGCTTGATACCGGCCGTGCCGAGTGTCGCGACTGGCGCAGCAACAAGCCCAGGTAAATCGCCAGAGCGGCAAGCAATATCACGCCGTCGGCCCGGGTCAGTTCTTCATTCCAGGCGAGTACGAAAACCAACAGGCTGGCACCGATCATCAACGGAATATCCAGGCGCACCAGTTGCCGGGAAACCCGCAGCGGAATGATCAGCGCGGACAATCCGAGGGTGACAAGGATGTTGAAAATGCTGCTGCCGATCACACTGCCGACCGCGATGTCGGCGTTGTGCGCCAGGGTGGCTTGCAGGCTGACCGCCATCTGCGGGGCGCTGCTGCCGAGGGCGACGATGGTCAGGCCGATGATCAGCGGGCGTATGTGCAACCGTGCGGCAATGCGTACGGCGGCGCGCACCATCAATTCGGCGCCGACAATCAGCAGGAGCAATCCGCTGAGCAATTCGATCACGCTGATCAGGGGTAAATCGGCTAATCCGAAAATGGTCGGGGCTCCATCGGTCAGTCGTCGAGGGCTTGTACGCGAACCCGTGCGGTGCCGCTTTTGAGCATGCCCAAACGTTCGGCGGCTTCATGGGACAGGTCGATCAGGCGTCCACGGCTGTACGGGCCGCGATCATTGATGCGGACCACGCAGGACTTGTCGTTGTTCAGATTGGTGATCTTCACCCGCGTGCCAAAAGGCAACTGACGATGGGCGGCGGTCATGGAATTCTTGTTGAAACGTTCGCCGCTGGCGGTACGTTTGCCTTGGTGTTTGGCGCCGTAATACGAAGCCACGCCGGTTTTGTCGTAGCCGTGTGGATCGACAGTGTCGGTGCTGGCGCAACCGGCCAGGAGCGAGAGGAGGGCGCAAAGTCCAAGTAGACGCTTCATTTGAAAGCTTCCGAAAACAAATGTGGGAGCGACGGTGCGGCGGTCCGACTTGGTCGCGATTGACATTCTGACAGTCAACTCATCGTTGAGTGCCGGACCGCAACCGCGAGCAGGTCGAATCGTCGCACCGTCGCTCCCGCAGGGAATGGAGCCAGATTTTAGAGCTGGCTCCATCCTCATCAGCCTTCGAGCTTACTTTTCAGCAGTTCGTTGACCTGTTGCGGGTTGGCCTTGCCTTTGGAGGCTTTCATGGCCTGACCGACGAAGAAGCCGAACATTTTGCCGCGCTTGGCTTCGTCTGCCGCACGGTATTGCTCGACCTGCTCGGCGTTGGCCGCGAGCATTTCGTCCAGTACCGCCGAGATGGCGCCGGTGTCGGTCACTTGCTTGAGGCCGCGCTTGTCGATGATCTCGTCCGCGCTGCCTTCGCCGTTGGCCATCGCTTCGAACACCACCTTGGCGATCTTGCCGGAGATGGTGTTGTCCTTGATGCGCAACAGCATGCCACCCAGAAGCTCGGCGGAAACCGGCGACTCTTCGATGTCCAGGCCTTGCTTGTTGAGCAGGCTACCCAACTCGACCATCACCCAGTTCGCCGCCAGTTTGGCATCGCCGCCAATGCTCGCGACTTTTTCGAAGTAGTCGGCTTGCTCACGGCTGGTGGCCAGGACGCTGGCATCGTAGACCGACAGGCCGAATTGCTCCTGGAAGCGCTCGCGTTTCTGCGGTGGCAATTCCGGCAGGGTGGCGCGCACCTCGTCAAGGAACGAGTTCTCGATGACTACCGGCAGCAGGTCCGGATCGGGGAAGTAACGGTAGTCGTTGGCTTCCTCTTTGCTGCGCATCGGACGGGTTTCGTCCTTGTTCGGATCGTACAGGCGGGTCTGCTGGATCACTTTTCCGCCGTCTTCGATCAGCTCGATCTGACGCTGGATCTCGGAGTTGATCGCCTTCTCGATGAAACGGAACGAGTTGACGTTCTTGATCTCGCAGCGGGTGCCGAATTCGACCTGGCCTTTCGGACGGATCGACACGTTGCAGTCGCAACGCAGCGAACCTTCGGCCATGTTGCCGTCGCAGATACCCAGGTAGCGCACCAGCGCGTGGATCGCCTTGACGTAAGCCACGGCTTCCTTGGCGCTGCGCATGTCCGGCTCGGAGACGATTTCCAGCAACGGCGTGCCGGCACGGTTCAGGTCGATGCCGCTGGCGCCGCTGAATTCTTCGTGCAGGCTCTTGCCGGCGTCTTCTTCCAGATGCGCGCGGGTGATGCCGACGCGTTTGACCGTGCCGTCTTCGAGGGCGATGTCCAGGTGGCCCTTGCCGACGATCGGCAATTCCATCTGGCTGATCTGATAGCCCTTCGGCAGATCCGGGTAGAAATAGTTTTTACGGGCGAACACGTTGTGCTGGCCGATCTCGGCGTCAATCGCCAGACCGAACATCACCGCCATGCGCACCGCTTCCTGGTTCAGCACCGGCAATACGCCAGGCATGCCCAGGTCGATCAGGCTGGCCTGGGTGTTCGGCTCGGAACCGAAAGTAGTTGAACTACCGGAAAAGATTTTCGACCGGGTGGTGAGCTGGGTGTGAATCTCCAGCCCGATCACGACTTCCCATTGCATGTGTGTCTCCTCAGAAGCCTTTGCTGGGGATTTTGAAACGTCGCGAGCGAAGGTAAGGCAAGGCGAAAACTGGCGAGTAAGCGGAGTTGACTTTAGTCAATGAGCATTACGAGCCAGTTTTCAACGCAGCATTACCGAGCGCAGCAGTTTCAAAACCCCTGCGGGGTGCGGGTGTGCCAGTCAGTGTGTAACTGATACTGGTGGGCAACGTTCAACAGGCGGCCTTCCTGGAAATACGGGGCGAGCAACTGCACGCCGACCGGCAGGCCATCGACAAAACCTGCAGGCATGGACAAGCCCGGCAGACCGGCGAGGTTGGCGGTGATGGTGTAGACGTCTTCCAGGTACGCAGCGACCGGGTCGCTGTTCTTGGCGCCGAGCTTCCAGGCCGGGTTCGGCGTGGTTGGGCCGAGGATGATGTCGACCTCATTGAAGGCCGCCATGAAGTCGTTCTTGATCAAGCGACGAATCTTCTGCGCCTTGAGGTAGTAGGCGTCGTAGTAACCGGCGGACAGCGCATAGGCGCCAACCATGATCCGGCGCTGAACTTCCGGGCCGAAGCCTTCGCCACGGGAGCGCTTGTACAGGTCTTCCAGGTTTTTCGGGTCTTCGCAGCGGTAGCCGAAACGCACGCCGTCGAAACGCGACAGGTTGGAAGAGGCTTCCGCCGGGGCGATCACGTAGTACGCAGGGATCGCGTGCTGCATGTTCGGCAGGCTGATTTCCTTGACCACCGCGCCGAGCTTTTTCAATTCTTCAACGCTGGCCATGACCAGATCGGCGATGCGTGGGTCGAGACCGGCGCTGAAGTATTCCTTCGGCACGCCGATGCGCAGGCCTTGCAGCGAACCGTTGAGGCCGGCGCTGTAATCAGGCACGGGTTCGTCGATGCTGGTGGAGTCATTTGGATCGAAGCCAGCCATGCCTTGCAGCAGGATCGCACAGTCTTCGGCGGTGCGGGCCAATGGGCCGCCCTGATCGAGGCTGGACGCGTAGGCAATCATGCCCCAGCGCGAAACGCGACCGTAGGTCGGTTTCAGGCCGGTGAGGTTGGTCAGTGCTGCTGGCTGACGGATCGAACCGCCGGTGTCGGTGCCGGTGGCCGCTGGCAACAGACGAGCGGCAACCGCCGCAGCGGAGCCGCCGGACGAACCGCCAGGCACGTGTTCCAGGTTCCACGGGTTTTTCACCGCGCCGTAGTAGCTCGACTCGTTGGCCGAACCCATGGCGAATTCGTCCATGTTGGTCTTGCCCAGGGTCACGGCCCCGGCAGCGGCCAGTTTGGCGACGACAGTGGCGTCGTACGGTGCCTTGAAGTTGTCGAGCATCTTCGAGCCGCAGCTGGTGCGAATGCCCTGGGTGCAAAACAGGTCCTTGTGGGCGATCGGCGCGCCGAGCAGGGCGCCGCTCTCACCATTGGCCCGGCGGGCGTCAGCGGCTTTCGCCTGCGTCAGCGCCAGGTCCTCGGTGAGGCTGATGAAACTGTTGAGCTGCGGATCGAGCTGGGCGATGCGCGCCAGCAGGACTTTGGTCAGCTCTTCGGAGGAAAACTTTTTATCGGCGAGTCCGCGGGCGATCTCGGCCAGAGTCAATTGATGCATTGCAGGCTCTTTCCCTTTAGTCGATGACTTTCGGAACCAGGTACAGGCCGTTTTCGACCGCTGGTGCGATGGACTGGTAGGCCTCGCGGTGATTGGTCTCGGTCACGACGTCTGCACGCAGGCGCTGGCTGGCTTCCAGTGGGTGGGCCAGCGGTTCGATACCGTCGGTATTGACCGCCTGCATTTCGTCGACCAGCCCGAGAATGCTGTTGAGGGCCGAAGTGATGTGTGGAAGATCGGCATCATTGAGGCCAAGGCAGGCCAGATGAGCGATTTTTTCCACGTCGGAGCGTTCTAGCGCCATTGGGATTCTCCAGTGGAAAACAAAACGGACCGCGTCCGTGTGTTAGATTGTCGGAACACTACCGCACTTCTACGGTCATAAGGCCGCGATTGTGGGGCTTGGTGCACAGAAAAGCGGCCAATTTAACATATTGGCGCCTTGCCCAAAATCCCTGTCGTTGTTAGAGTTTGCCGCACTTTTTTACCCACGCGTTGCCTAGGGTCCCTTTCCCATGTTCAAGAAACTGCGTGGCATGTTTTCCAGCGATCTTTCCATTGACCTGGGCACTGCCAACACCCTTATTTACGTGCGCGAGCGCGGTATCGTCCTGAATGAGCCCTCCGTTGTGGCCATTCGGACACACGGTAACCAGAAAAGTGTCGTTGCTGTCGGCACCGAAGCCAAGCGCATGCTCGGCCGTACACCGGGCAACATCGCTGCCATTCGTCCGATGAAGGACGGCGTGATCGCTGACTTCAGCGTGTGCGAAAAAATGCTGCAGTACTTTATCAACAAGGTTCACGAAAACAGCTTCCTGCAGCCTAGCCCTCGCGTGTTGATCTGCGTTCCATGCAAATCCACCCAGGTTGAGCGTCGTGCCATCCGTGAATCGGCCCTTGGCGCCGGTGCCCGTGAAGTATTCCTGATCGAGGAGCCAATGGCCGCTGCGATCGGTGCCGGCCTGCCGGTTGAAGAAGCTCGCGGTTCGATGGTCGTGGATATCGGTGGCGGTACCACTGAAATCGCGCTGATCTCCCTGAACGGCGTGGTTTACGCCGAATCCGTACGCGTTGGCGGCGACCGTTTCGACGAAGCGATCATCACCTACGTGCGTCGCAACTACGGCAGCCTGATCGGCGAATCCACCGCCGAGCGCATCAAGCAGGAAATCGGTACGGCCTACCCGGGCGGCGAAGTTCGCGAAGTCGATGTTCGTGGCCGTAACCTGGCCGAAGGCGTTCCGCGCGCATTCACCCTGAACTCCAACGAAGTGCTGGAAGCTCTGCAAGAGTCCCTGGCGACCATCGTTCAGGCCGTGAAAAGCGCCCTGGAGCAATCGCCTCCGGAACTGGCTTCCGACATCGCCGAGCGTGGCCTGGTACTGACCGGTGGTGGCGCCTTGCTGCGTGACCTGGACAAATTGCTGGCCCAGGAAACCGGTCTGCCGGTGATCGTTGCCGAAGACCCGCTGACCTGCGTTGCTCGCGGCGGTGGCCGTGCATTGGAAATGATGGATAAACACACCATGGACCTGCTTTCCAGCGAATAAGTCGCCGGATCGCCTCTATGCTGTTGAGCGCGCAGGCGGCACTTTGCAGTGCTGCCTGTTCGCGTTTATCTTCTGTCAGTCTGCATCCAGGCCGGATTGCCGCCGTATGAATAAACAGAACATTTGCCTGGAAGGAGCGGCTTATTAAACCGCTTTTCACCAAGGGCCCTTCACTGGGCGTGCGCCTGTTGGTGCTGGTCGTGCTATCGGTCGCGCTGATGGTGGTCGATGCCCGTTTCAGTCTGCTCAAGCCTGCACGCAGCCAGATGTCGCTGGTGCTGATGGACGCCTACTGGATCACTGACCTGCCTGGACGACTGTGGGAAGGCGTTGCCAGTCAGTTTGGCAGCCGGACCGAACTCGTCGCCGAAAACGAAAAACTCAAAAGCGAAAACCTGCTGTTGCAGGGGCGCATGCAGAAGCTTGCCTCCCTGACTGAGCAGAATGTTCGGCTGCGCGAGTTGCTCAACTCGTCGGCACTGGTCAACGAGAAGGTCGAAGTGGCCGAGTTGATCGGCATGGACCCCAACCCCTTCACCCATCGCATCATCATCAACAAAGGTGAGCGTGACGGCGTGGTCCTCGGCCAACCAGTGCTCGATGCCCGTGGCCTGATGGGCCAGGTGGTCGAGTTGATGCCCTACACCTCCCGTGTCTTGCTGCTGACCGATACCACCCACAGTATTCCGGTGCAGGTGAACCGTAACGGTTTGCGGGCGATTGCCAGCGGCACCGGTAACCCGGAACGTCTCGAGTTGCGGCATGTGGCCGATACCGCCGACATCAAGGAAGGCGACTTGCTGGTCAGTTCCGGTCTCGGCCAACGTTTCCCGGCCGGTTATCCGGTGGCGACGGTCAAGGAAGTGATTCACGATTCCGGCCAGCCGTTTGCCATTGTCCGCGCCATTCCGACCGCCGCCTTGAACCGTAGCCGTTACCTGCTGTTGGTGTTCAGCGACAACCGGACTGCCGAAGAGCGCGCCAACGACGCCGCCCAGGCTCAGGAAAGCCTGGACGCGCAGGGCGGTGGGCCGATCATTCCGGCGACGGTGCCGAAACTGGTCAATCCGGCAGCCCCGGCTGTGCCGGCCGCTGCACCCGCGGCGCCTGCCACGGCGACCCCGGCAACCGCTGCGCCGGCAAAACCGGCCACCACGCCAGCCAAACCGGCGGCCGCTAAACCGCCGGCCACCAAGCCCGTTGCTGCGAAGCCTGCCGCCAAGCCGCCGGCCTCTGCGCCGGCCACTCCTGTGGGAAGAGAATAATGGCCGGTGTAAAAGCATCCCGAAACGGCTGGATAGTCTGGCTGACGTTCGCCGTCGGTCTGCTGTTGAGCGTTTCGCCTCTGCCGCAATTCATGGAAATCCTGCGCCCGCTGTGGCTGGCCTTGTTGCTGGCATTCTGGGCGTTGAACCTGCCTCAGACCGTCGGGATGGTGACGGCGTTTTGCCTGGGGCTGGCTGAAGACGTGCTCTACGGTACCTTGCTGGGGCAGAACGCCTTGATCCTGACCCTCATCACCTACCTGGTGCTGGCGCTGCAGCAACGTCTGCGGATGTTCCCGATGTGGCAACAGAGCCTGGTGATCCTGGTGATCTTCGGCCTCGCCCAGCTTGTACAACTATGGCTCAGTGCCTTGACCGGCAATCGTCAGCCGACGCTGGCGCTGGTGCTGCCGGCACTGGTCAGTGCATTGCTCTGGCCCTGGATCAGTTTCGGTTTGCGCGGATTGCGTCGACGCTACAAAATCAATTGATTCGCTCAGGCATTAGACAGGGAGAGGTCTTGATGAAACGGTTGTACCTCGCCTCTGGCTCGCCGCGTCGGCGTGAATTGCTCACGCAGATCGGCGTTCCGTTCTCCGCCGTCAGTGCGGACATCGATGAAACCCCTATAGCTCAAGAATCCCCATCGGCCTACGTCGAGCGCCTGGCGCGCGGCAAGGCCGAGGCCGGGCGCGGCGGCGTCGTGTCTGACGAACCGTTCTGCGTGCTCGGCGCCGATACCGCCGTGGTGCAGGGCGGAAAAATTCTCGGCAAACCGGTTGATCAAGCGGATGCGTGCGCCATGCTGATGATGTTGTCAGGGTGTGAGCATGAGGTCCTGACCGCGATTGCAGTGCTCGATGGCGAACGTTGCGAGTCCCGGGTTGTCACCAGTCGGGTGCGATTTCGTGCTATCAGTCGCGATGAAGCCGCGGCCTACTGGGCCAGCGGCGAACCACGGGACAAGGCGGGCGGTTATGGCATTCAAGGACTGGGTGCGGTGTTTGTCGCCGGGCTCAATGGAAGTTATTCAGCGGTAGTCGGACTACCGCTTTGCGAAACCGCGGAACTGCTCGGCCATTTCGGCATACCCTGTTGGCAACCCCGGAACGCGCTTTAAGCGTCGTCCTGAACAGATGCGGCCATTATCGTGAACATGCCTGAACGAGACCCTGCCATGAGTGAAGAGATCCTGATCAACATCACGCCGATGGAATCACGCGTGGCGGTGGTCGAAAACGGTGTCCTGCAAGAGGTCCATGTCGAGCGCACGCAAAAGCGCGGGATCGTCGGCAACATCTATAAAGGCAAAGTCGTGCGGGTATTGCCGGGGATGCAGGCAGCATTCGTCGATATCGGCCTGGATCGTGCTGCATTCATTCATGCGTCGGAAATTTCCCTGCGCGAAGGCCCGGCGGTCGAGAGCATCAGTGCACTGGTGCACGAAGGCCAGAGCCTGGTGGTGCAAGTGACCAAGGACCCGATCGGTTCCAAGGGCGCGCGCCTGACCACTCAGCTGTCGATCCCTTCGCGTTACCTGGTGTACATGCCACGCACGGCCCATGTCGGCATTTCCCTGAAGATCGAAGACGAGGCCGAGCGCGAGCGACTCAAGCAAGTGGTCACCGATTGCGTGGCCAAGGAAGGGATCAAGGAAGCTGGCGGTTTCATTCTGCGCACGGCAGCCGAAGGCGCCGGCGCCGATGAAATCCTCATGGACATCCGCTACCTGCGAAGGCTCTGGGATCAGATCAGCGCCCAGATCAAAACCATCAGCGCGCCCAGCGTGATCTACGAAGACCTCGGTTTGGCGCTGCGCACCCTGCGTGATCTGGTGAGCCCGAAAATCGAGAAGATCCGCATCGACTCCCGGGAAACCTTCCAGAAAACCACGCAATTCGTCGCCGAATTGATGCCCGAGATTGCCGACCGTCTGGAGCATTACCCGGGCGAGCGGCCGATTTTTGACCTGTATGGCGTCGAAGACGAAATCCAGAAGGCTCTCGAGCGCAAGGTCCCGCTCAAGTCCGGCGGTTACCTGGTGGTCGACCCGGCGGAAGCCATGAGCACCATCGACGTCAACACCGGAGCGTTCGTCGGCCATCGCAACCTCGAAGAAACCATTTTCAAGACCAACCTCGAAGCCGCGACAGCCATCGCTCGTCAATTGCGCCTGCGCAACCTCGGCGGAATCATCATCATCGACTTCATCGACATGGAAGATGAAGAACACCAGCGCCAGGTGCTGCGCACGCTCGAAAAGCAACTGGAGCGCGATCACGCCAAGACCAACATCATCGGTATCACCGAACTGGGCCTGGTGCAGATGACCCGCAAGCGCACCCGCGAAAGCCTTGAACAAGTGTTGTGCGAGCCGTGCAATGCCTGTCAGGGGCGCGGCAAGCTCAAGACCCCGGAAACCGTTTGCTACGAAATCTTCCGCGAAATCCTGCGTGAAGCGCGCGCCTATCAAGCGGAAGGCTATCGTGTATTGGCAAACCAGAAAGTGGTGGACCGCCTGCTCGACGAAGAGTCGGGCAACGTCGCCGAGCTGGAAGGGTTTATCGGGCGCACCATCCGCTTTCAGGTCGAAACCATGTATTCCCAGGAACAATACGACGTGGTGCTGCTCTGAAGCGTATCGTTTTGATTGTTCGAGAATGGCTGGCCTCAGCTTTTTGCAAAAATTTTGCCATGGGGGCCACCTGACATGGACCGTCTGACACGCATTTTGGCCGCACTGACCCGCTGGGGTCTGGGCCTGTGCGCGTTGGTTTTGGTGTTGATGGCGCTCTACGTCAGCCTGGGCCGGGAGCTGACGCCGTTAGTCGCCGAGTACCGTGCCGACATAGAAACCAAAGCCAGCGATGCCTTGGGCATGCCGTTGCAGATCGGCGAGCTCGAAGGCAACTGGAGTGGATTCGCCCCCATACTGATGGCGCATGACGTGACTGTCGGCGAGGGCGCCAATGCCTTGCACCTGGATCAGGTGCGTGCGGTGCCTGACCTTTGGGCCAGCCTGCTGGCCCGTCAGGTACGCATCGCTCATCTGGAGCTCAGCGGCCTGAAGATCAGCGTCAAGGAGGGTAACGACGGTCAATGGGCACTGGAAGGTTTGCCGGTGCAGCAGGACCAGCCAACCGATCCGGAACAGTTGCTCAATCGCATGCAGATGATCCAGCAATTGTCGGTGCTGGACAGCCAGGTGACCTTGCAGCCGTTTGCACAGTCGCCGCTGACCCTGACCTACGTCGGCCTCAATCTGAAAACCGGGGCGTCGCGGCAGCGGCTCGACGCGCGGCTGACGCTGCCCGACGGCCAGCCCGTGGCCATGAGCCTGCGTACCCGCATTCGTGCCAGCCAATGGCAGGACTCTGAAGCCGAGTTTTACCTGAGCCTGCCGCAAAGCGACTGGTCGAAGTGGCTGCCCGAGCGAGTGACCCAAGAGTGGAGTTTCTCTGAGATCAAAGCCGGTGGCGAGCTTTGGCTGACCTGGGGCAAAGGCACCTTGCAAAGCGCTGCGGTGCGTTTGAATGCGCCACAACTCAAGGGTGCCTATGCCGAGCGCAAACAGATCCAGATCAACAATCTGGCCCTGAACGGCTACTTCCAGCGCAGTGCCGAAGGCGCGTCAGTGACTCTCGATTCCCTGGCGATGAACCTCGGCGAGACCCGCTGGGAAACGCATTTGCAGCTCAAGCAAACCGCGGCCACTGATAAAACCGAAGAGCTCTGGCACCTGCAAGCCGACCGGGTCGATCTCACTCCGCTGACCCCGCTGCTCAACGCTATGGCGCCGTTGCCAGAAGGTTTTGCCACGGTCGTCGAGCGGCTCAAAGTCACGGGCAGCCTGCGTAACGTGCTGGTCGACTTGCGCCCCAATGCCACAGACGACAGCAAGTTCGGCTTTGCCGCCAATCTCGACCAGGTAGGCTTCGATGCCTATCACGGTGCGCCGGCGGCGCGAAATGTCAGCGGCAGCATCAGTGGTGATCTGGGGCGCGGCGAATTGCGCATGGACAGCAAGGATTTCATGCTGCATCTGGACCCTATTTTCGCCAAGCCATGGCAGTACATTCAGGCCAATGCGCGGCTGACCTGGAAGCTCGATAAAGAAGGTTTCACCCTGATTGCGCCGTACCTGAAGGTGCTGGGCGAGGAAGGCAAGATCGCCGGCGACTTCCTGATTCGCCTGCATTTCGATCACACCCAGGAAGACTACATGGACCTGCGGGTTGGCATGGTGGACGGAGACGGTCGCTACACCGCCAAGTACCTGCCGGCAGTCCTCAGCCCGGCGCTGGACGAATGGCTGCGTACCGCGATTCTCAAGGGCGCGGTGGATCAAGGCTTCTTCCAGTATCAAGGGTCGCTCAGCCACGGTGCCGCAGACGAGGATCGCAGCATCAGCCTGTACTTCAAGGTTCACGATGCCGAACTGGCCTTCCAGCCGGGCTGGCCCCATGTCAGCAAGGTCAGCGGCGATGTGTTTGTCGAAGACAGCGGCGTGCGGATTCTGGCCAGCAAGGGCCAGTTGCTCGATACCCAGGTCAACGATGTTTACGTCGACATTCCCCATGTGCCTGCCGGGCAGAACGTCCATTTGTTCCTCGATGGCGGATTTGCCGGCGGTTTGGGCGATGGCCTGAAAATCCTCCAGGAAGCGCCGATCGGTACCGGGGCAACCTTTGCCGGGTGGGAAGGCGAGGGTGATCTGCAAGGTAAGTTGAAGCTGGATATTCCGCTGGCGAAAGGCGAGGAGCCGAAGATCCTCGTCGACTTCAAGACCGCCAAGGCGCGCTTGAAACTGGCTGAACCTGTGCTGGAGTTGACCCAGCTCAAAGGTGATTTCCGTTTCGACAGTGCCAAGGGCCTGAGTGGACAGGGCATCAGCGCACGGGCGTTCGACAAGCCAGTCACCGCACAGATTTTTGCCGACGGCAGCCCGGGTAAGCTCAATACCCGGGTGACCGCGTCGGGCCAGGTCGAGGTCAGGAAGCTGACCGACTGGCTGAAGGTGACCCAGCCTCTGCCGGTGAGTGGCGTGATCCCGTATCAACTGCAACTGACCCTGGATGGTGCCAATAGCCAGTTGAGGGTCAATTCCAGCCTCAAGGGTGTGGCCGTCGATTTGCCTGCACCGTTCGGCATGACGTCCGAGGCTGGTCGCGACACGACGTTCCGCATGACCTTGCAGGGCGACGAGCGGCGCTATTGGGTCAACTACGGGGACCTGGCGAGTTTCACGTTCGCCGCACCGGCCAGCAATTTCGCCGACGGTCGCGGGGAATTGTCCCTCGGTGGCGGCGAGGCCGTGTTGCCTGACGCCAAAGGCCTGCGGATACGGGGCGTATTATCGGAGCTGGACGTTGGCCCGTGGAAGGATCTGGCGGATAAATACGCCGGAGAGGACCCCGGCGGCAGCGCCAGGCAATTGCTCAGCGGCGCGGACTTCAAGGTGGACAAGCTTAGCGGTATCGGCACCACGCTCGACCAGGCCTCGATTCAGCTGATGCGCAAACCTTCCGCCTGGGCGCTGCAACTCGACAGCCAGCAGATCAAGGGCAGCGCGAGCTTGCCCGATGCGAAAGCCTCGCCGATCACGATCAATCTGCAAACCGTGCGTCTGCCGGCACCGGACCCGGCCGTGCTGGCCGATGAAAACTCGCCGGATCCGCTGGCGTCGGTGGACCCGACGAAAATCCCCGCGATGGACATCACCATCAATCAGTTATTCCAGGGGCAGGATCTGGTAGGGGGCTGGTCGCTGAAGATTCGTCCTACGCCCAAAGGCATCGTGTTCAACTCGCTGGACCTGGGCCTCAAGGGCATACTGTTGGTGGGCAGCGGTGGCTGGGAAGGCATGCCCGGCGCCAGCAACAGCTGGTACAAGGGACGCATCAGTGGCAAGAACCTCGCCGATGTGCTCAAGGGCTGGGGGTTTGCGCCGAGCGTCACCAGCAAGGACTTTTATATGGATGTCGATGGCCGCTGGCCCGGCTCGCCAGCCTGGGTGGCGACCAAGCGTTTCTCCGGCTCGCTCGATGCGACGCTTAATCAGGGCCAGTTCGTCGAAGTCGAAGGCAGTGCCCAGGCGCTGCGGGTATTTGGTTTACTCAACTTCAACTCCATCGGCCGGCGCCTGCGCCTGGACTTCTCCGACCTGTTCGGCAAAGGTCTGAGTTATGACCGGGTCAAAGGGCTGCTGGTTGGGACCAATGGCGTGTATGTCACCCAGGAGCCGATCCGGCTGACCGGCCCTTCGAGCACTATTGAACTGGACGGCACCCTGAACATGGTGGCCGATCAGATCGATGCGAAACTGATGGTGACCTTGCCGGTGACCAATAACCTGCCGATTGCCGCACTGATCGTCGGTGCACCCGCGGTCGGCGGGGCACTGTTCCTGATCGACAAGCTGATCGGCGACCGGGTCTCCCGTTTCGCCAGTGTGAAGTACAGGGTCCAAGGGCCGTGGAAAGAGCCGAAAATCACCTTCGACAAGGCTTTTTGAGGTCCTTTTTCAAAAGGCACTCGGCAAGTCTATGGAGTAGCATGGCCGCATACGATTCCAGGAGTGCGCCATGTCTGTAGCGGTGATTCAAATGGTCAGCCAGAGCGATGTGCTGGCTAATCTGGCCCAGGCCCGTCGACTGCTCGAACAAGCGGCCGCCGGTGGCGCGAAGCTCGCGGTATTGCCGGAAAACTTTGCCGCCATGGGCCGGCGCGACGTTGCCGACATCGGGCGCGCCGAAGCCTTGGGCGAAGGCCCGATCCTGCCCTGGTTGAAACAGACCGCACGCGACCTCAAGTTATGGATTGTGGCCGGCACGTTGCCATTGCCGCCGGTGGATCAGCCAACGGCGAAAGCCCATGCCTGTTCGTTGCTGGTCGATGACCAGGGCGAAACGGTGGCGCGCTACGACAAGCTGCACCTGTTCGATGTGGACGTGGCGGACAATCGTGGCCGTTATCGCGAATCCGATGACTATGCTTATGGCAACGCAGTGGTCGTGGCAGACACGCCCGTCGGCCGGGTTGGCCTGACGGTCTGCTATGACCTGCGCTTTCCCGAGCTGTACAGTGAATTGCGCGCGGCCGGCGCGGAACTGATTACCGCCCCTTCGGCCTTCACCGCGGTGACCGGCGCGGCGCATTGGGATGTGCTGATACGTGCGCGGGCCATCGAGACGCAATGTTATGTGCTCGCCGCGGCCCAGGGCGGGACGCATCCGGGGCCACGGGAAACCTTTGGCCATGCCGCCATCGTCGACCCTTGGGGGCGTGTGCTGGCGCAACAGGATCAAGGCGAGGCCGTACTACTGGCCGAACGCGATAGCAGCGAACAGGCGTCCATCCGGGCGCGGATGCCGGTGTCCAGTCACCGGCGATTTTTCTCGCAGGGCGCCCAGCGACCTGCATCAGAACGACGAATTTAAGGCGTAAAGCATATGAGCGAGTTGTTGTCCTCAGTCAGTGAACACCTGCTGGCGCCCGGTGGCGTCACGATCGAGAGCCTGCAAGGCGTGCTCGGCGACTTGGCCGGGCCAGGCATCGATGCCGCCGACCTGTATTTCCAGGGGCAGATCTCCGAGTCCTGGGCGCTGGAAGACGGCATCGTCAAGGAAGGCAGCTTCAACCTTGACCAAGGTGTGGGTGTGCGTGCGCAATCGGGTGAAAAAACCGGTTTTGCCTACAGCAATGCCATCACACTTGAAGCCTTGGGCGCGGCGGCGCGTGCCGCCCGTTCGATTTCCCGGGCCGGGCAGCACGGCACCGTACAGGCATTCACCAGCCAGGACGTCGCGCAGTTATATGCACCGGACAATCCCCTGGAGGTGCTGACCCGTGCCGAGAAAGTCGATTTGCTCAAGCGAGTTGACGCCGCGACCCGTGCCCTCGACCCACGCATCCAGCAAGTCACCGTGAGCATGGCCGGTGTCTGGGAGCGGATTCTGGTGGCTTCCACCGACGGCGGTCTGGCGGCGGATGTGCGCCCGCTGGTGCGGTTCAACGTCAGTGTGATCGTTGAGCAGAACGGTCGCCGCGAGCGCGGCGGTCATGGCGGTGGCGGGCGGACCGATTACCGTTATTTCCTCGGCGAAGACCGCGCCATGGGCTATGCCCGTGAAGCGTTGCGCCAGGCACTGGTCAACCTAGAAGCCATCCCGGCACCCGCTGGCACCTTGCCGGTAGTGCTCGGTTCCGGCTGGTCAGGCGTGCTGTTGCACGAAGCGGTCGGTCATGGTCTGGAAGGCGACTTCAACCGCAAGGGCAGTTCGGCCTACAGCGGGCGCATGGGCGAGATGGTTGCGTCGAAGCTGTGCACCATTGTCGATGACGGCACCCTGGCCGGTCGCCGCGGCTCGTTGAGCGTCGACGACGAAGGTACGCCGACCGAGTGCACCACGCTGATTGAAAACGGCGTGCTCAAAGGCTACATGCAGGACAAGCTCAACGCCCGCCTGATGGGCGTGGCGCGCACCGGTAACGGCCGTCGCGAATCCTACGCGCACCTGCCGATGCCACGCATGACCAACACCTACATGCTCGCCGGCGAAAGCGACCCGGCGGAAATCATCGCCTCGGTAAAACGCGGCATCTACTGCGCCAACCTGGGTGGCGGTCAGGTGGACATCACCAGCGGCAAGTTCGTGTTCTCCACCAGCGAGGCGTACCTGATCGAGGACGGCAAGATCACCGCTCCGGTCAAGGGTGCGACCCTGATCGGCAACGGGCCGGAAGCCATGAGCAAGGTGTCGATGGTCGGTAATGACCTGTCGCTGGACAGCGGCGTGGGCACGTGTGGCAAGGATGGGCAGTCGGTGCCGGTGGGTGTCGGCCAGCCAACGCTGAAGATTGATGCGATCACCGTGGGTGGCACGGGTTCGTAAGAGGTGAGGCTGCGGGTGAGCTGCGAGGCAGCTCACCCGGTTCGAGAATTAACGCAGACCGCGTTGAGTCTCGTCCAGCTCACGGATGTACTTGAAGATTTTACGGCTGGCAGCAGGAGGCTTGTTTTGCGCCACCTCATGCTGGGCCTGACGGATCAGGGAGCGCAATTGCTGGCGGTCCGCGTCCGGGTAGTCGACGACGAATTTTTCCAGAACGGCATCGTCGCCGGCGATCAGACGATCGCGCCAGCGCTCCAGGTTATGGAAACGTTCGTTGTATTGACGGGTGGAGGCATCGAGTTGATCGAGCAGAACCAGAATGGCGGCAGTGTCCTGATCGCGCATCAGTTTGCCGATGAACTGAAGGTGCCGTTTACGCGCGATGTTCGCGGTGTGCTTGGGCGCATCGGCCAGAGCCCGACGCATTCCGTCGGTCAAGGGCAGTTTTGCCAGCAAGTCAGGCTTGAGTGTTGTAAGGCGCTCGCCAAGGTCAACCAGAGCATGCAGCTCGCGTTTAACCTGGGATTTGCTTTTTTCTCCCGTATCGAGGGAGTCGTCGTAAGAATCAACCATGGTGGCCGTCCGCAAAGAAACGCCGCCATGATAACCAGTCGGGGGCCGCTTGTCCGGCCCGGTCGCTCGATGACCGTTACCGAAAGCAGAATTTGAGTGGAGAACAGCATGAGTGCAGTTGAAAGCGTCGGCCCACAAGCGTTGCCGGCACTGCAGGAACAAGTCGAGCAGATCATCGCTGAAGCCAGGCGCCAGGGGGCCAGCGCCTGTGAAGTGGCGGTGTCACTGGAGCAGGGCTTGTCGACCACGGTGCGTCAGCGTGAAGTCGAAACGGTAGAATTCAACCGCGATCAGGGTTTTGGCATCACCTTGTACGTCGGTCAGCGCAAAGGCTCGGCCAGCACATCGGCCAGTGGTCCGGAAGCGATTCGCGAAACCGTCGCCGCTGCACTGGCCATCGCCAAACACACTTCGGAAGACGAAGCCTCGGGCCTGGCGGATGCCGCGCTGATGGCGCGGGATATTCAGGATTTCGACCTGTTCCACCAATGGGACATCACTCCGGAACAAGCCATCGAACAGGCCCTGGCCTGCGAAGCCGCGGCGTTTGCTGCCGACAGCCGAATCAAGAATGCCGACGGCACCACCCTCAGTACCCATCAGGGTTGCCGCGTTTATGGCAATAGCCACGGGTTTATCGGCGGTTACGCATCGACTCGTCACAGCCTGAGCTGCGTGATGATCGCCGAGGCCGATGGCCAGATGCAGCGCGATTACTGGTACGACGTGAACCGCCAGGGCAATTTGCTGGCCGATCCGGTGAGCATCGGCCAGCGCGCTGCGCAACGGGCGGCGAGCCGACTGGGCGCGCGGCCGGTGCCGACTTGCGAGGTGCCGGTGCTGTTTTCCGCAGAGTTGGCAGGGGGGCTGTTCGGCAGTTTCCTGTCGGCGATTTCCGGCGGCAGCCTGTATCGAAAGTCTTCGTTCCTTGAGGGCACTCTCGGTCAGAAGCTGTTTCCTGAGTGGCTGACCATCGACGAGCGTCCGCACTTGATGCGAGCCTTGGGCAGCGCGGCGTTCGATGGCGATGGCCTGGCAACCTACGCCAAACCGTTCGTCGAAAAAGGCGAGTTGGTGTCGTACATCCTCGGCACCTACTCCGGCCGCAAGCTCGGCATGCCGAGCACGGCCAATGCCGGCGGCGTGCACAACCTGTTCGTCACCCATGGCGATGAAGACCAGGCAGCCTTGCTGCGGCGCATGGGGCGCGGGCTGTTGGTCACCGAGTTGATGGGCCAGGGGCTGAACATGGTCACCGGCGACTATTCCCGTGGCGCGGCGGGTTACTGGGTCGAGAACGGCGAAATCCAGTTCGCGGTCCAGGAAGTGACCATCGCCGGGAACATGCGCGACATGTTCAAGCAGATCGTGGCCGTGGGTAATGATCTGGAGTTGCGCAGCAACATTCGCACAGGTTCGGTGCTGATCGAGCGGATGACGGTGGCGGGTAGCTAAGCCTTCCCGTTACACAAAAAAAAGGCGCGCCACCCATCCGGGTGGCGCGCCTTTTTTTGTGGAACTTTTGATGTTTATTCGCCTTCGTCGAAGTAGTTATTGATCAGGGCTACCAGCGCGTCCATCGCTTCCTGTTCCTGCTCGCCTTCCGTGCTCAGATAGATTTTGGTGCCCTTGCCGGCAGCGAGCATCATCATGGCCATGATGCTTTTGCCATCTACTGTGGATTCAGGTGTGCGTCCTACCCTGATCGTGCAGTCCTTGAACTGGCCGGCGACCCCGACGAATTTTGCAGACGCTCGGGCATGCAGGCCCAGCTTGTTGATGATTTCGATTTCCAGAGCAGGCATCGCGATGTGAATCCTTTAGCTGAGGTCGCGGTGGCGAACCTGGACGTTCTTCAGGGTTTTTTGCAGCGCCTGCCCCAGACGCTCGGTCAGGTAGACGGAACGGTGATGTCCGCCAGTGCAGCCAATGGCAATGGTGACGTAGGCGCGGTTGCTGGCGGCAAAACGAGGCAGCCACTTTAGCAGGTATGTGGAAATGTCCTGGAACATCTCTTCGACATCCGGCTGTGCCGCCAGGTATTCGGCAACCGGTTGATCGAGCCCGGACTGCTCGCGCAATTCCGGTTTCCAGTAAGGGTTGGGCAGGCAACGCACATCGAACACCAGGTCGGCGTCCACCGGCATGCCACGCTTGAACCCGAAGGACTCCACCAGGAACGCAGTGCCCGGCTCGGGCTGATTCAACAGACGCAGTTTGATGGCGTCGCGCAGCTGGTACAGGTTCAGGCTGGTGGTGTTGATCTTGAGATCGGCGAGGTCGGCAATCGGCCCGAGCAGGTCGCTCTCGACGCTGATGGCTTCGGCCAACGAGCGGTTCGCGTTGGTCAGGGGGTGACGTCGGCGGGTTTCCGAGAAGCGCTTGAGCAGGGTTTCTTCGTCGGCATCCAGGTACAGCACATCGCACTGGATATGGCGGTTGCGGACTTCTTCGAGCAGCTCGGGGAAGCGTGACAGGTGGCTGGGCAGGTTGCGCGCGTCAATGGAAACGGCGACCAGCGGCTGTAGCAGCTCGGTATGAATCAAGGCTCGTTCGGCCAGTTCCGGCAGCAGACCGGCAGGCAGATTGTCGATGCAGTAGTAGCCGTTGTCCTCAAGAACGTTGAGGGCGGTGCTTTTACCTGAGCCGGAACGGCCACTGACGATGATCAAGCGCATGATTACTGACCGTTTTGCTCGTCCAGGACAACCTGATACAGGGCTTCGTTGCTTGCAGCATGACGCAGTTTTTCGCGAACTTCCTTGCGGTCGAGCATGCTGGCGATCTGTCGCAGCAGCTCAAGGTGCGCATCGGTGGCAGCTTGCGGGACCAGCAATACGAACAGCAGGTCAACCGGCGCGCCGTCGATGGCGTCGAAGTCGATAGGGGCGTCCAGGTGCATCAAAGCACTGATGGGCGAAACACAGCCCTTGAGACGGCAGTGTGGAATAGCGATGCCGTTGCCAAAACCGGTGGAGCCGAGTTTTTCACGGGCAATCAGCGCCTCGAAGACATCTTGCATCTCCAGGGCCGGCACTTCGCGGGCGATCAGATTGGCAATTTGTTCGAGGGCTTTCTTTTTACTGCCGCCCGGCACGTTCACCAGGGAACGGCCGGGGGTCAGGATACTTTCAAGTCGGATCATGGGTTGGGAGTGTTAACGACCGGTTGCGCCCTGGAGGAGGCTCTGGGTCTTTTCCTTATGCTTTTTGAGTTGTTTATCCAGCTTGTCGGTAAGTGCGTCGATCGCGGCGTACATATCGGTATGTTCCGCGTTGGCGACCACTTCATTCCCGGGAATATGCAACGTGGCTTCGATTTTCTGCTTCAGTTTTTCGACGGTCATCGTGACCTGCACATTAGTGATCCTGTCGAAATGTCGCTCCAATCGTTCGAGTTTTTCGCCGATGTAGGTGCGAAGAGGTTCGGTCACTTCCAGTTGGTGTCCACTGATGTTGACTTGCATACAGCTTCTCCTTCGTTGCCAGTGCATAAAGCGGCAGATCAGATGATCTGCCACTGGAACGCTGTGGCGTGGCCCTACATCAACCGCTTGCGTTCGCTCGAAGGCGCGATCCCGAGGGATTCGCGGTACTTGGCGACGGTGCGGCGAGCCACCTGAATGCCTTGTGCCTCCAGTAAACCAGCGATCTTGCTGTCACTCAATGGCTTTTTCTGATTTTCCGCGGCAACCAGTTTTTTGATGATCGCGCGGATCGCCGTGGACGAGCATTCGCCGCCTTCGGAGGTGCTGACGTGACTGGAGAAAAAGTACTTCAGTTCATAAATGCCCCGGGGGGTATGCATGAACTTCTGGGTGGTCACCCGTGAAATCGTCGACTCATGCATGCCGACCGCTTCGGCGATGTCATGCAGGACCAGCGGCTTCATGGCTTCGTCGCCATATTCGAGGAAACCACGCTGATGCTCGACGATCTGGGTGGCAACCTTCATCAGGGTTTCATTGCGGCTTTGCAGGCTCTTGATGAACCAGCGGGCTTCCTGCAACTGATTGCGCATGAACGTGTTGTCGGCGCTGGTGTCGGCGCGGCGCACGAAACCGGCGTACTGGGCGTTGACCCGCAGCCGTGGCACCGACTCCTGATTGAGCTCCACCAGCCAGCGCTCGTTGTCCTTGCGCACGATAACGTCAGGAACGACGTACTCGGCTTCGGTGGACTCGATCTGCGAACCCGGGCGCGGGTTGAGGCTCTGGACCAGCTCGATGACCTGGCGCAGTTCATCTTCCTTGAGCTTCATGCGGCGCATCAGCTGGCTGTAGTCGCGGCTGCCAAGCAAGTCGATGTAATCGGTGACCAGGCGCTTGGCCTCGGCCAGCCAAGGGGTCTTGGCGGGTAGCTGGCGCAATTGCAGCAGCAGGCATTCGCCCAGGTTACGGGCGCCGATGCCGGCGGGCTCGAATTGCTGGATGCGGTGCAGGACCGCTTCGATTTCGTCCAGTTCGATGTCCAGTTCCGGATCGAAGGCGTCGAGGATTTCCTCGAGGGTTTCGTCCAGGTAGCCCTGATTATTGATGCAGTCGATCAGGGTCACGGCGATCAGGCGATCGGTGTCGGACATCGGGGCCAGGTTCAGTTGCCACAGCAAGTGGCTTTGCAGGCTTTCGCCGGCCGAAGTGCGGGTGGTGAAGTCCCACTCGTCGTCGTCATTGCTGGGCAGGCTGCTGGCGCTGGTCTGGTAAACGTCTTCCCACGCGGTGTCGACGGGGAGTTCGTTGGGGATGCGCTCGTTCCAGTCACCCTCATCGAGGTTATCGACCGTCGGGGCGCTTTCCTGGTAGGAGGGTTCCTGGATGTCGGCGTTGGGCTTCTGTTCGGCGTTGTCGGCCAAGGGGTCGGTGTTATCGAAGTCGTCGCCTTCTTCCTGGCGTTCGAGCATCGGATTGGACTCCAGGGCCTCCTGGATTTCCTGCTGCAGGTCCAGGGTCGACAATTGGAGCAGGCGGATAGCCTGTTGCAGCTGCGGTGTCATCGTCAGCTGCTGGCCCATTCTCAAGACTAGCGATGGTTTCATGGCAGGGGCTTAACACCTTATTCGCCGGCGCACACGCGCCATCCACTACAGGGCGCCGGGGCGCCAAACTTAAGCAAATTATATGCCTGAAACTGAAGGGTTTGCCTAGAGCGCTGTAACAATAAAAGCTGCAAAGTTTTGTTGACAGGTTGCTCCGGCTGGCTCCTGAACATCTTTGAAGCGTCGGGTTTGCCTAGAGCGCTGTAACAATAAAAAAGAGTTGATTTTTTATCGAGACAAGCGCTTGTCGACTGCTCTGGTGCCTCGGTGTCTTACAGGCGGAATTCGTGGCCCAGGTACACTTCCTTCACCAGGTCGTTGGCCAGGATGGTTTCAGCGTCGCCTTCGGCGATCAGTTGGCCGTCGTTGACGATGTAGGCGGTTTCGCAGATATCCAGGGTTTCACGAACGTTGTGGTCGGTGATCAGCACGCCAATGCCTTTGGCCTTGAGGTGGTGAATGATCTGCTTGATGTCCCCGACCGAAATCGGGTCCACGCCGGCGAAGGGTTCGTCGAGGAGGATGAATTTCGGGTTGGTGGCCAGGGCCCGGGCGATTTCCACGCGACGGCGCTCACCACCGGACAGGCTCATGCCGAGGTTGTCGCGGATGTGGCTGATGTGGAATTCCTGCAGCAGGCTTTCCAGCTCCTTGCGACGACCGGCCTTGTCGAGTTCCTTGCGAGTCTCGAGGATGGCCATGATGTTGTCGGCCACCGACAGTTTGCGGAAGATCGATGCTTCTTGCGGCAGGTAGCCGATACCGGCCTTTGCGCGACCGTGCATCGGCTGGTGGCTGACGTCCAGGTCATCGATCAGGACGCGGCCCTGGTCGGCCTGTACCAGACCGACGATCATGTAGAAGCAGGTGGTCTTGCCGGCGCCGTTCGGGCCAAGCAGGCCGACGATCTGACCGCTGTCGATGGACAGGCTGACATCGCGCACGACCTGGCGGCTCTTGTAGCTCTTGGCCAGATGCTGAGCTTTCAGAGTTGCCATTACTGGGCCTTATTCTCGTCGGTTTTCTTCTTCGGCTGGATCACCATGTCGATACGCGGACGTGCCTCGGTGACCTTGCTGCCCGTGGCGCGACCGGCGCTGGCGAGCTTCTTGACCGTGTCGTAGACGATTTTTTCGCCCTGGGTGACGTTGTTGTCCTTGTCGACAACCTTGGCCTTGTCGATCAGTACGACCCGGTTCTGCGCGGCGTGATACTGGATCGTCACGCCCCAGCCCTGAACAGGCTTGGTATCGCCAGCGGTTTGCAGTTGCTCGAAGTACGCCAGGTTGCCCACCGAGGTCACTACGTCGATGTCGCCAGTCGGGGTGCGGGTGATGGTCACGGTGTTGCCGGTCACCTTCATCGAGCCCTGGGTGATGATCACGTCACCCTTATAGGTAGCAATACCTTGCTTGTCGTCCAGTTGGGCATCGTCGGCCTGAATGCGGATAGGCTGCTGTTGATCTTCCGGCAGAGCCCAGGCGCTCACGCTTCCCAGTGCTGCGCCCAGACTGAGCAAAATCGGGAGGGTTTTAACGAGCCTCATACTGTCCTCTTACGTTCGATAGCAGGTGTATCCTGCTTTCTTTCAAATACGCTTTCATTCCCTTGCCAGTCGATACACCGCCAGCGCCGTCGATTCTAACGTCTTGCTCGGTCTGCGCATATTGCTGCTGCGGGAACACGGTCATGCGGGTGCTGGTGATCAGGGTTTTACGGTTTTTCTCGTCGAAGCGCGTGATGCGCACGTCATCGATCAGCTCGACCTGTGTGCCATCAGGGTTGACCTCGCCGTGCAGGCTCTGGACGTGCCACGGGTATTCAGTACCGCGGAACACATTCAGGTCGGGGTTGGTCAGCAATGTCACCTCGGTCGCTTTCAGGTGCTCGACCTTGTCGGACACCAGATCATATTGCAGCTTGCCGTCCGGCAGGTACTGCACGCTGTGGGCGTTGATGGCGTAATAGTCGATCATGCTTTCATCGACCGGCGTTACCGGCTTGTCGAGGAAGCGTTCCGGGCTGATGTTCCAGTAGCCAGCCGCGGCGAATATCGCCGCGATGCAACTGTACATCAGGGTGTTGCGAAATTTTTTGCTCAGCATAGTGGGCTCACAGGTACGCTGCATTGGCCGCATCGAGGCGGTCCTGGGCGCGCAGGATCAGTTCGCAGAATTCGCGAGCGGCGCCTTCACCACCACGGGCGAGGGTGATGCCGTGAGCGTGTTCACGCACGAAGCTGGCGGCATTGGCCACCGCCATGCCCAGGCCGACGCGGCGAATCACGGGCAGGTCCGGCAGGTCGTCGCCGAGGTAGGCCACCTGTTCATAGCTCAGGTTGAGTTGGGCCAGCAGTTCGTCGAGCACCACCAGTTTGTCCTCGCGCCCCTGATACAGATGCGGGATACCGAGGTTTCTGGCTCGCCGTTCGACCACCGGGGTCTTGCGGCCACTGATGATGGCGGTCTGCACGCCGGCGGCCATCAGCATCTTGATACCCTGACCATCGAGTGTGTTGAACGTCTTGAATTCGCTGCCGTCTTCGAGGAAGTACAGGCGGCCATCGGTCAACACGCCATCGACATCGAACACCGCCAGTTTGATCTGTTTGCCGCGTTGCAACAGGTCCGCACTCATTACATTACTCCTGCACGAAGCAAGTCGTGCATGTTCAGGGCGCCGACCGGGCGGTCTTCGCTGTCGACCACGACCAATGCGTTGATTTTATGGTCTTCCATGATTTTCAGCGCTTCGGCGGCGAGCATCTCGGCGCGCGCGGTCTTGCCATGGGCTGTCATGACCTGGTCGATGATGGCGTTGTGGATGTCGATACCGTGGTCCAGTGTGCGGCGCAAGTCGCCGTCGGTGAAGATTCCGGCCAGTTTGCCGTCGGCTTCCAGAATGACGGTCATGCCCAGGCCCTTGCGGGTCATTTCCATCAGGGCATCCTTGAGCAGGGTGCCGCGCTGGACCTGCGGCAGTTCCTGGCCTGCGTGCATGACATTTTCCACTTTCAGCAGCAGGCGTCGGCCGAGGGCGCCGCCGGGATGGGAAAAGGCGAAGTCTTCGGCGGTAAAGCCACGGGCTTCCAGCAGCGCGACTGCCAGGGCGTCGCCCATGACCAGGGCGGCGGTGGTCGACGAGGTCGGTGCCAGGTTCAGCGGGCAGGCTTCGTGCTCGACGTGAACATTCAAGTTGACCTCGGCGGCCTTGGCCAGCGCGGAGTCAGGATTGCCGGTCACGCTGATCAATTGAATGCCCAGGCGCTTGATCAGCGGCAGCAGGGTCACGATTTCATTGGTGGAGCCGGAGTTCGAGAGCGCCAGAATGATGTCGTCGCGGGTAATCATGCCCATGTCGCCGTGGCTGGCTTCAGCCGGGTGCACAAAAAATGCCGTGGTGCCGGTGCTGGCCAGAGTCGCGGCGATCTTGTTGCCAATGTGCCCCGACTTGCCCATGCCGACCACGACCACGCGGCCTTTGCTGGCCAGAATCATCTCGCAAGCGCGTACGAAATCAGCATCGATATGGGGCAGCAGGCCTTGCACGGCTTCTACCTCGAGGCGGATGGTGCGTTGTGCTGATCGAATCAGGTCGCTGGATTGGCTCATGTCAGAAATCGTATAGCCTGAAGAAAAGTCGGCGATTATAACGGTAATGATCGAATCCCTCACGCAAGTTCGTCGCGCATTGTTATTACCTGTTACGGGAAACCTTCTAAATGGGGCTTTCAACCGGTCATTCAGTTGAACATGCCCCGGCTTTGGCCTTGGGCGCGCAGCCTTTGCAGTGATATAGTTCGCCGCCAGTTCGGCCTGCCCGGGAGGGATGTGCTTTTGTCAGAAAGCCAGGCGTCCGAGTGAGAGGCTGCATCGCAAGGAGTTTAGATGAGTGCCGATAACGCCTACGCGGTCGAGCTGAAGGGACTGTCCTTCAAGCGCGGTGCGCGCAGCATTTTCAATAATGTCGATATCCGTATCCCGCGCGGCAAGGTCACAGGCATCATGGGGCCTTCCGGGTGTGGCAAGACCACGCTTTTGCGTCTGATGGGTGCCCAGTTGCGGCCTACCAGGGGCGAAGTCTGGGTCAACGGTCAGAATCTGCCAAAACTGTCGCGCAGCGACCTGTTCGATGCACGCAAGCATATGGGCGTGCTGTTTCAGAGCGGCGCACTGTTCACCGACCTCGATGTCTTCGAGAACGTCGCCTTTCCGTTGCGGGTCCATACGCAACTGCCGGATGAAATGATCCGCGACATCGTCCTGCTCAAGCTGCAGGCTGTGGGCTTGCGCGGTGCCATCGACCTGATGCCCGACGAGCTTTCCGGCGGCATGAAACGCCGTGTTGCGCTGGCCCGGGCGATTGCGCTCGACCCGCAGATCCTCATGTACGACGAACCCTTTGTCGGCCAGGACCCCATTGCAATGGGCGTTCTGGTGCGCCTGATTCGTTTGCTCAACGATGCTCTGGGCATCACCAGCATCGTGGTGTCCCATGATCTGGCCGAGACCGCGAGCATTGCCGATTACATTTATGTGGTGGGCGATGGTCAGGTGTTGGGGCAGGGGACGCCGGACGAGTTGATGAACTCGGATGAACCGCGCATTCGTCAGTTCATGACCGGCGAACCCGACGGCCCGGTCCCGTACCACTTTCCAGCGACGGATTACCGCGCAGATCTTCTGGGGAAGCGCTGATGCGCAGGATTTCATTGATAGAACGCGTTCGCCGCTTTGGCCAGGCCGGCATCGATGTGTTGGCGGTGTTCGGGCGTTCGAGCTTGTTCCTGTTCCATGCCTTGCTTGGCCGGGGCGGAATCGGTGGCGGTTTCGGGCTGCTGATCAAGCAGTTGCATTCGGTGGGCGTGATGTCCCTGGTGATCATCGTGGTCTCCGGGGTGTTCATCGGCATGGTGCTGGCGCTGCAGGGCTTCAACATTCTTTCCAGCTATGGTTCGGAGCAGGCCGTCGGGCAGATGGTGGCGCTGACGCTGCTGCGTGAGCTGGGGCCGGTGGTGACTGCCTTGCTGTTCGCCGGGCGCGCAGGTTCGGCGTTGACCGCCGAAATCGGCAACATGAAGTCCACCGAGCAGTTGTCCAGCCTGGAAATGATCGGGGTTGACCCGCTCAAGTACATCATCGCGCCACGCTTGTGGGCCGGTTTCATTTCCCTGCCGGTGCTGGCGATGATTTTCAGCGTGGTGGGTATCTGGGGCGGCTCGTGGGTAGCTGTCGACTGGCTGGGAGTCTATGAAGGTTCCTACTGGTCGAACATGCAGAACAGCGTGACGTTCACCGACGATGTGCTCAACGGGATCATCAAAAGTATCGTCTTTGCCTTTGTCGTGACCTGGATCGCCGTATTCCAAGGCTATGACTGCGAACCCACTTCCGAGGGGATCAGTCGTGCCACTACCAAGACCGTTGTATATGCCTCGTTGGCAGTACTCGGCCTGGACTTTATTCTGACCGCCTTGATGTTTGGAGATTTCTGATGCAAAACCGCACCCTGGAAATCGGTGTCGGCCTTTTCTTGCTGGCTGGCATCCTGGCTTTGCTCTTGTTGGCGTTGCGGGTCAGTGGCCTGTCCCCGACTCCGAGCACTGATACCTATAAACTTTACGCCTACTTCGACAATATCGCCGGTTTGACGGTCAGAGCTAAAGTGACCATGGCCGGTGTGACCATCGGCAAGGTCACGGCCATCGATCTGGATCGCGACAGTTTCACCGGTCGGGTGACCATGCAGCTGGAAAAACGCATCGATAATCTTCCGGCGGACTCTACTGCATCTATCCTGACCGCTGGCCTGTTGGGCGAGAAGTACATCGGTATCAGCGTGGGCGGGGAAGACACCCTGCTCAAGGATGGTGGAACCATCCATGACACGCAGTCATCGCTGGTGCTCGAAGACCTGATCGGTAAATTCCTGCTCAATACCGTTAGCAAAGAAGCTAAATGAGGAACTGTTAAATGATCTCTACCTTGCGACGTGGCCTGTTGGTAATACTCGCGGTGTTTCCGTTGGTGTCCCACGCCGTGGCGGCGCCTTCCGCGCACGATCTGGTACAGGACACCACTAATCGGATGCTGGCCGATCTGGCGGCCAACAAAGAAAAGTACAAGCAGGATCCGAAAGACTTTTATGCGGCGCTGAACACCATCGTCGGGCCGGTCGTGGATGCCGAGGGTATTTCCAAGAGCATCATGACGGTCAAATACTCGCGCAAAGCCACGCCTGAGCAAATGAAGGCCTTTGAAGAGAACTTCAAGAAGGGGCTGTTCCAGTTCTATGGCAATGCCTTGCTCGAGTACAACAACCAGGGCATCACCGTTGATCCGGCCAAGGATGAGTCGGGCGACCGTACCAGCGTTGGCATGACCGTCAAGGGCAGCAGCGGTGCGATCTATCCGGTGTCCTATACGCTGGAGAAGATCAACGGCGAGTGGAAACTGCGTAACGTCATCATCAACGGCATCAACATCGGCAAGCTGTTCCGCGATCAGTTCGCCGATGCGATGCAGCGCAATGGCAACGACCTGGACAAGACCATCAATGGTTGGGCCGGGGAAGTCGCCAAGGCCAAGGAAGCCACCGACAAGAAACCAGGGCAGTCAGCCCAATGAGTGAGTCGGCAGTCCAGATGGACGAAGCGGGCGAGCTGCGACTCAGTGGCGTGCTGGATTACCGCACCGGCCCTGGCCTGCGCGAGCAGGGCAAGGCGCTGATCAAGACCAGCACGGCCGCGGCGCTGGTGCTCGACTGCTCGGCGGTGACCAAGTCCAGCAGTGTCGGTTTGTCGTTGCTGCTGTGCTTTATCCGCGATGCCCAGGCGGCCGGCAAGGACCTGAGCATCCGCGGGATGCCGGAAGACATGCGTGAAATCGCTCAGGTCAGCGAGATGACCGAGCTGTTGGCGCACCCCTGACACGCATCTATAAAGAAGCCCCCCGTCCGAGTCCTGCTTGGCGGGGTTCGCAGGCGCGGGGCTTTTTTGTATGATGTCCGACCCGCGCGCACAGGGCGCCGAATGAGGTTGAGCATGCAGGCCAACGAAGTTAAGAGCTTTCTTGAAGGAAAGCTGCCCGGAACGAAAGTAGAAGTCGAGGGCGAAGGCTGCAATTTCCAGCTGAACGTGATTAGCGATGAACTGGCGGCATTGAGCCCGGTCAAGCGTCAGCAGCAGGTCTATGCCCATTTGAACCCGTGGATCGTCGATGGCAGCATCCATGCGGTCACTATGAAATTTTTCAGCAGCACGGCCTGGGCCGAGCGCACCTGAGCCCAAGGGCGTCGAGATTCTTATGGATAAATTGATTATTACCGGTGGCGTTCGTCTTGATGGCGAAATCCGCATCTCCGGGGCAAAGAACTCTGCCCTGCCGATCCTGGCTGCCACCTTGCTGTGCGATGGCCCGGTGACCGTGGCCAACCTGCCGCACCTGCACGACATCACCACCATGATCGAGCTGTTCGGCCGCATGGGCATTGAACCGGTGATCGACGAGAAACTCGCCGTCGAAATCGACCCGCGCACCATCAAGACCCTGGTCGCACCGTACGAACTGGTTAAAACCATGCGTGCGTCGATCCTGGTGCTGGGCCCGATGGTTGCCCGTTTCGGTGAAGCCGAAGTTGCCTTGCCTGGCGGTTGCGCCATCGGTTCGCGTCCGGTTGACCTGCACATCCGTGGCCTGGAAGCCATGGGCGCGGTCATTGACGTCGAAGGCGGCTACATCAAGGCCAAGGCACCTGAAGGTGGCCTGCGCGGTGCGCACTTCTTCTTCGATACCGTCAGCGTGACCGGTACCGAAAACATCATGATGGCCGCCGCCCTGGCCAAGGGCCGTAGCGTGCTGGCCAACGCCGCTCGCGAGCCTGAAGTGGTCGACCTGGCGAACTTCCTGAACGCCATGGGCGCCAAGGTTTCCGGCGCCGGTACCGACACCATCACCATCGATGGCGTCGAGCGTCTGCACACCACCACTTATAAAGTGATGCCCGACCGCATCGAAACCGGCACCTACCTGGTGGCGGCGGCGGTGACCGGTGGTCGTGTGAAGGTCAAGGATACGGATCCGACCATCCTCGAAGCCGTTCTGGAAAAACTCCGTGAGTCCGGTGCCGAAATCACCTGCGGCGAAGACTGGATCGAGCTGAACATGCACGGCAAGCGTCCGAAAGCCGTCAACGTGCGGACCGCTCCGTACCCGGCGTTCCCGACCGACATGCAGGCACAGTTCATCTCCCTTAACGCCATTGCCGAAGGCACCGGTGCCGTGATCGAGACGATCTTCGAAAACCGCTTCATGCACGTGTACGAACTGCATCGCATGGGCGCCAAGATTCAGGTCGAAGGCAATACGGCTATCGTTACCGGCACCGAGAAACTCAAAGGCGCGCCAGTCATGGCCACCGACCTGCGCGCTTCGGCCAGCCTGGTCATCTCGGCACTGATCGCTGAAGGCGATACCCTGATCGATCGCATCTACCACATAGACCGTGGCTACGAGTGCATCGAAGAGAAACTGCAGATGCTGGGCGCGAAGATCCGTCGCGTTCCGGGCTAGTACCCGCTGCATGGGCATAAGGACGTGCCCGTTGATTTGTTGAAGTCGAGCCGTTTTCGGCTCGACGTGTGTCCGGCGTCATTTGCGACCGGGCATGAGTACCTTGATAAGGACTGACGTTTCCCATGTTGACCATCGCACTGTCCAAGGGCCGCATCCTTGACGACACCTTGCCGCTTCTGGCTGAAGCGGGCATCGTGCCGACCGAGAATCCGGACAAGAGCCGCAAGCTGATCATTCCCACGACCCAGGAAGATGTACGCCTGCTGATCGTGCGTGCCACCGATGTGCCGACCTATGTCGAACATGGTGCTGCCGACCTCGGCGTCGCTGGTAAAGATGTGCTGATGGAATACGGCGGCCAGGGCCTGTACGAGCCGCTGGACCTGCAAATTGCCCAGTGCAAGCTGATGACTGCAGGCAAGGTCGGCGCGGTCGAGCCCAAGGGCCGCCTGCGTATCGCTACCAAGTTCGTCAACGTTGCCAAGCGCTACTACGCCGAACAGGGCCGTCAGGTCGACATCATCAAGCTCTACGGCTCGATGGAACTGGCACCTCTGATCGGCCTGGCCGACAAGATCATCGACGTGGTCGACACCGGCAACACACTGCGGGCCAACGGCCTGGAGCCACAGGATTTCATCGCGGCCATCAGCTCCCGACTGATCGTCAACAAGGCTTCGATGAAAATGCAGCACGCCCGTATCCAGGCGTTGATCGACACCCTGCGCAAGGCAGTGGAGTCTCGACACCGCGGCTGATTCACCCGCGCGACGTTAAGTCGCGCCCGTCTATCCGCCTCATAGCCAGAATTCTCAGGTGCCCAAGCGGATGGAGTGCTAGCTTCGGGCGCCTGAGTTTTTTGCCAATCCTATGAGGCTCTCGCTATGACCGCACCGACTGCAATTCGCCGACTCAACGCTGCTGACCCGGATTTTGCGCATCATCTGGATCATCTGCTGAGCTGGGAAAGTGTGTCTGACGACTCGGTCAATCAGCGAGTGCTGGACATCATCAAGGCCGTGCGTGAGCGTGGCGACGCGGCACTGGTGGACTTCACCCGTCAGTTCGACGGCCTGGACGTGAAGTCCATGGCCGACCTGATCCTGCCGCGTGAGCGTCTGGAACTGGCGCTCACCCGCATCTCCGTGGCCCAACGCGAAGCCCTGGAAGTCGCCGCGGCTCGTGTGCGCAGCTACCACGAAAAACAGAAGCAGGACTCCTGGAGCTATACCGAAGCCGACGGCACCGTGCTGGGCCAGAAAGTCACGCCGCTGGATCGCGCCGGCCTGTACGTACCGGGCGGCAAGGCATCGTACCCGTCGTCGGTGCTGATGAACGCGATTCCAGCCAAGGTCGCTGGCGTCACTGAAGTGGTCATGGTCGTGCCGACCCCGCGCGGTGAAATCAACGAGCTTGTGCTGGCAGCGGCCTGCATCGCCGGTGTCGACCGCGTGTTCACCATTGGCGGTGCTCAGGCCGTTGCCGCATTGGCTTACGGTACCGAAAGCGTGCCGAAGGTCGACAAGGTGGTCGGTCCGGGCAACATCTATGTCGCCACCGCCAAGCGCCACGTGTTTGGCCAGGTCGGAATCGACATGATCGCCGGCCCTTCGGAAATCCTTGTGGTGTGCGACGGCCAGACCGATCCGGACTGGATCGCCATGGATCTTTTCTCCCAGGCCGAGCACGACGAAGACGCCCAGGCCATTCTGGTCAGCCCCGACGCCGAGTTCCTCGACAAGGTCGCCGCCAGCATCGCCAGGCTGATGCCGACCATGGAGCGCGCCGCGATCATTGAAACCTCGATCAATGGCCGTGGTGCACTGATCAAGGTGCGTGACATGGAGCAAGCCATCGAAGTCGCCAACCGCATCGCGCCGGAGCACCTCGAATTGTCCGTTGCCGATCCTCACGCCTGGCTGCCGCAGATCCGCCACGCTGGCGCGATCTTCATGGGCCGTCACACGTCCGAAGCCCTGGGTGATTACTGCGCAGGCCCGAACCACGTGTTGCCGACCTCCGGCACTGCGCGCTTCTCTTCGCCGCTGGGTGTGTACGACTTCCAGAAACGCTCGTCGATCATCTTCTGCTCCGAGCAGGGCGCGTCCGAGTTGGGCAAAACCGCTTCCGTGCTGGCCCGTGGCGAGTCGCTGACCGCGCACGCCCGTAGTGCCGAATATCGCATCGTTGACGACAAGCAGGGGAACTGAACATGAGTAAATTCTGGAGCCCGTTCGTCAAGAATCTGGTGCCTTACGTCCCGGGTGAGCAGCCGAAGCTGGCAAAGCTGGTGAAGCTCAACACCAACGAAAACCCGTACGGCCCATCGCCAAAAGCCCTTGCGGCGATGCAAACCGAACTGAATGACAACCTGCGTCTGTACCCGGACCCGAACAGCGATCTGCTCAAGCAAGCCGTCGCCAGGTACTACGGCGTACAAGGCAATCAGGTGTTCCTCGGCAACGGTTCAGACGAAGTGCTGGCGCACATCTTCCACGGTTTGCTGCAGCACGATCAGCCGCTGCTGTTCCCGGACATCAGCTACAGCTTCTACCCGGTCTACTGCGGGTTGTACGGCATCAAGTTCGATGCGGTGCCGCTGGACGAGCAGTTCCAGATCAACCCGGCGGACTACGCCAAACCGAACGGCGGGATCATTTTCCCCAACCCGAACGCACCGACCGGTTGCCTGTTGGCACTGGAAGCTGTGGAGCAGATTCTCAAGGCCAGCCCGGATTCGGTGGTGGTGGTCGACGAGGCTTACATCGATTTCGGCGGCGAGACGGCAATCACGCTGGTCGATCGTTATCCGAACCTGCTGGTGACCCAGACCCTGTCCAAGTCCCGTTCCCTGGCCGGTCTGCGGGTTGGCCTGGCGGTCGGGCATCCGGACCTGATCGAGGCGCTGGAGCGGATCAAGAACAGTTTCAACTCCTATCCGCTGGATCGCATGGCCAATGTCGGCGCTGCCGCCGCGTTCGACGATCGCGAGTATTTCGACAAGACCTGCCGGTTGGTGATCGAGAATCGCGAGAAGGTCGTTGCACAGCTAGAGGAGAAGGGTTTTGAAGTGCTGCCATCGGCGGCGAACTTCATCTTCGCTCGCCACCCCCGGCACGATGCGGCGGGGCTTGCGGCGAAGTTGCGTGAGCAAGGCGTGATCGTCCGGCACTTCAAGCAGGAACGGATTGCCCAGTTCCTGCGGATATCCATCGGCACGCCAGAGCAGAATCAGGCGCTGATCGACGGACTAGGCGACCTCTAAACCACCACTGCCCCCTGTAGGAGCGAGCCTGCTCGCGATGGTGTGT
>NZ_JBFUHY010000036.1:0-45504 GCF_056402155.1 Pseudomonas sp. P4_C1 | reverse complement strand
AGGCCGGTCGAGAGCACATCGCCATCTGGCGCCATACGATTGATGGCCGGACGGCGCAGCGGATTTTTGACCTGACTGCGTAAGGCTATTGCAATTGGCCGGCGGTGCGCGCCGGCCGATCGCTGTTGAATATATATGTACCGCTCTTCGCCGTGATTTTCCTGCTAAAAAAATCGCGAACCAATAGAGGCTCCACGAAACCGTCAATCAAAAAACCGGCAATGACGCCGAATGCCCCTTCAGCATCCCATTTATGGAGGCCGATGCGGCAATCACTGAAGGATGAAAACCCATGTCACCCAAACCGCCACCCAAAGGCACAGTCACCGTCGATGTCCACACCCATCCCAAGCTGCCCTCGGACGGACACACCCCGTTGCCCGACACCCTGCCGCGTGTCGACTTCGGCTTGCCAGTCACGACGAATCCGCGAATCCCTCCCAAGGGGACCGGGACACCGGGGAATGCCGACCTCGATGCCATCACGCCAGCACCGCCCGTAACGGCCAGCGAGTTACCTTCCGCTCCAGTGCCTGCCCTCCCGTCGACACCGCGTCCGCTGGAGCATTATTGGCTCGCCTCGGCGGCTCAGCTTCCCGCACCCGACGCCCTGGGTTTCAGGACGTTCAAGGGACGCCAGTATGTCGATGTGCCACGCGGCGGCATCGTGCATATCACTGCGGATCCGGACACCGGCCTGTACCGGGCCAAGCTGCCGAGCGAACTGCAAGCATCAGGCCCGGTGCTCGTGCGCGATCCCGAGAGCACGCTCTGGTATTCGCTGGATGACGTTGAGCCAACGACCTACCCGCTGACCAATACCCGCCTGGAAGCCTTTCGCACAAGCCTGGACTTCACCGGCTCCGAACCGGGCAGCGACGGGTTGTATCGGCGCGAAGGCAAACTCTACGTGGTCATCGAAGACCGCGCCTATCAAGTCCTGCATGATCTTGAGGCTTCCTCGCCGCAGGCTGCGGTGATGCGCGTCGTCCGCACAGAGGATCCCGTCGCCCTGGACAACCGCAACCTGTATGTCGCGACACGCCCGGGAAGGTCGGAGCCCGTGGTTTACGATGTACTGGACGGCTGGGTGGGAACCAAGGTGCCCGGCGCGGGCGGGATGATGCGTAGCGAACCTGATCGCCCTGCTCGTCAAGGTCTGAAAGACAGACTGTTATCGGCTTTCGACCGACTGCGCAGCCCGGAATCTCGTGCCGCAGACTTGTACCCATCCCTCGACACGGAGCAGATCAAAGCACTTGTCCGATCGCTGGGAGACGACGTCGATGGCGGTTTGGCCCGCCGCAAAACCGAGTACAAAACGCTCAAGGACCAACTGAAATCCTGGATCACACAGTCGTCCGCCTCATCGACGCCAGAACCAACAAAACGCTGGGCGGAACAAGTCGCCCAAGAGATAAAGCGCTGCTGGCGTCAGCAGACCGGGACAACGCTCAAGCTGCAGCCTGGGAATGGAACCCTTCCAGCGTTGAACGCTGATTTCAGCCATGTCCGGACGCTGGATCTGAAAGACATCACCTGGTCGGACACGGTCGACACATTCCTCACTGGCTTTTCCCGCCTTGAACATCTGACGGTGACCCACTCCACCCTGGATAAACTGCCTGCCGCCGTGGCTGAAATGTCCGATCTGAGCACGTTGAATCTAAGTTCGAACCGTATTCAGCTCAATGAGCAAACAAGCGCAAAGCTGAGCGCGCTCAGCAAGCTGGAAAACATCGATCTGTCGGGCAATCCCCTTGGGACAATGCCTGATTTCAGCGCCATGTCCGAACTCAAGGCTCTTAACCTGAGCAACACGCAACTGGATCAGTGGCCCACGGGCCTGCAACATCAGGCCAAGCTGGAAATCGTCGACTTGCGCAACAACCAGCTGCGCGAAGTTCCTCAGGCAAACCTGAACCCGACGGCCGATCAACTCGAAACCATCGCCCGAATCAACGGAGTTACGCTACTTGAAGGCAATCGATTCCCTGTCGGTTACTGGAAATCCTTTGAACTGTATTGGCAACGCGTGGCGGCCGAATATCCCGACCTGAGCACCACCACCCGACCCGGTGCGTTCAGGATCGACGGCGATATCCCCGAGGTCGCGATGGTGCAGCGGATGTACCCTGATAAGAACGAAGGAGCTGCCAGGGAGTATCTGATCGGCCTGGGTGATGGCGCTGAAGCGCAGATCGCCCGACGCATTCAGGCATTCGATTTATTGGAAACACAGCTGGAGCGCTACATAGCCGACAGTCAACCCGGTTCATCCAGCACCGCCAACGCAGAAAAAATCCAGGTGAAACGTCTCGCCAGAATAATCAAGGGCTGCTGGCTTGAAGGTTCGGAGACAACATTAAGGCTGCCATCCGTAAACGGAGCACTTCCGGCTCTGACAGCGGATTTCAGTCACGTCAAAATGCTCAGTATGGATTCAGTCAACTGGTCGGACGCTTCCAATACCTTCCTGTCGAATTTTCCCAACCTGGAATCGTTGAGCATTGCCCACTCCCAGGTCGAGAGGCTTCCCCCCAGCATTGGCGAAATGAAAAAGCTGAGCTACCTGAGCCTGACCTCCAGCAACATGACACTGGATGCGCAAAGCGCTTCGACACTGAGCGCCCTGAGCCAACTCAAGGTAGTCGATCTTTCCAATAACCCGCTGCAGATAGCACCCGACTTTAGTGCCATGTCCGAGTTGAACTCCGTCAATCTGCAGAACACGCAGATTGGTCAATGGCCGACAGGATTACTGGACAAGACCGCGTTGACGGGCATCGATTTGAGCAACAATCGGTTACGTGAAGTGCCCCAGGCCAACCTCAACCCCGCTCCTGAACATCTGGAAACAGTCGCCCGGATCAATGCTGTCACGCGGCTCGAGGGCAACGAATTCCCTTCCCAGTATTGGAGAAAATTCGACGGCTACTGGCGACGGCTGAACGAGGCTCACCCGGAACTGATGGCCCCTGCCTATTCCAAAGCATTTGATAGCGAAAACTCTTGGGCACAGCGTTACCGCGAACTGTATCCGCAAAAAGGTATCAAGGAATGCAGGGAATACATATGGAGCCATGAGAAAGGAGTTTTCTCACGCAAATTGAACGGGTTGGAGCAAGAGTTCAGCGTATTGACAAGCCAGCTTGACGCCTGGGTGTACTCGGGTGGAGGCAATCGCCAAGGTTACATTCGTGCCAATCAGTTACAGATCAACGCCCAGACCCGCAGTCACCGAACCAAGGCCCGGGATCGAATCATCAGTTGCTGGCGACGGGAAGGCAATCAAAAACTCGCCGCCGACGGAACGCCGATCGGCTGGGAACTGAATCTCGGAAGACTGATATTGCCGACCCTGCCGGATCTGAGCGTCGACTTCAGCCACGTTGGATCACTCAGATTGAACAACATGAACCTGACGGCTTCCCCTGAAGGTTTCCTGACCCGCTTTCGTCACTTACGCTGGCTGGATATGTCGCACAACCGGCTCAGGGACTTACCCCCCGCAGTGGGAGAAATGCATGCAATGACGCGCCTGTTCCTGCAAAAAAACCAACTGCAACTGAACACCGAGACCGCGCGGATCCTTTTCAGCCGAACAACACTCAGATTGTTATGGCTGCATGACAACCCCCAATTAGGTGTACTCCCCGACTTCAGTCTGATATCGGATATACGCACGGCCAGCCTGGCGAATACAGGTATCAATGCCTGGCCGACCGGTCTGTTTGACCAACCCCGCCTGACCGATATCGATCTGAGCAACAATCAGATCACAACGATTCCCGACTTCGTCACCGCACCGACCGCGGATCGGCTGGCGCATTCGGTACAGGTCAATAGCGGCACGCTGATAACCAACAATCCGCTGTCTGATGCCACCCACGTGCAGTTGGCAACATACAGTGAGCGACTGACCGCTGCCGGAACACCGCTGATCCGCGAACCCAACCTGCTCACAACGTCTTCCGTCCATACGAGGCAGCCCGAGCCCGCGACGAGCGCGGTAGAGATGCACCCGGCGTGGATCACAGGATTGTCCGCCGACCAGGTCTCAGCCAGAAGGGAGCAATGGCGCATGTTGCGTGAGCAGCAGGGCTCGGACGGCTTCTTCAACATCATTCGCAGTCGCATCGGCCATCCTGATTTTCGGCGACAAGCCTGGGAAGTGATCGATGTCATTACCGAAAACAATCCACAGTCGCGAGCCTTGCGCAGGGAGCTGTTCGATCGCGCGTGCGAAGCGGGATGCACTGACCTTGCAGCTGCCACCTTCACCGATCTGCAAATCCTGGCAATCAGTCACAAGGCGCGTATCCAGGCCAAACTCGATTTGAACGGGACACCACTGGTGGATTTATCCAAAGGGCTGTTTCGGCTGAGACAGGTCGACGACATCGCGGCGGCTGACCTGGAGTCCAGCAGGGCAATAGCCAGCGATCCGACGACATCCGAGGAGCAGAGAAATCTGCATCGCAATCGAATACGCGATCCCCATGAAATGACGATGGCTTATCGCTTTGGCCTCAAGGACCGGTTGCAATTGCCGTTTCAGCCGAAAACACTCAGCTACATCGGAATGGCCAACGTGCACCCGACAATGCTCGATGCGGCCTATCGAAAAGTCGTTGCACTGGACGGTTCGCCCGAAGAGTTTCAGGCACTGGTGTCCATGGATTTCTGGCAGGACTACATCACTCACAAATATCAGTCGCAATTCGACGCAAGCCGTCAGCCGTTTCAGGATCGGCAGGCGATTCTGGACGACCAGAAATCCCAAGGGCAGCTGACAGAGTCTGAATACAATGCCCAGTCCGATGATGTGCAGGCACAGCTTGCGATTACAGAAGCGACGTTGATCCAGGCCGTGACGCGGCAAGAACTTCAACTACCTTCGACTATCGATGGTCATCTCGCCAGCAACACGTCTGGAGATGAGCTCCCGCCCACACGGTGAGAACGTCGCATCAAGCACCGATGCAGCTGGCCGAATCGTTTCGGCCAGCTGTCATTCGTCGTCGAAGTTGTAACTGCCTGGCGCGAGATTTTCGAATCGGGTGTATTTGCCGATGAACGCCAGTCGTGACGTGCCGATCGGACCGTTCCGCTGCTTGCCGATGATGATTTCGGCGATACCCTTGTGCTCGGTTTCCGGGTGATAAACCTCATCCCGGTACACGAACATGATGACGTCGGCGTCCTGCTCGATCGCTCCGGATTCGCGCAAGTCGGAGTTGATCGGGCGTTTGTTCGGTCGTTGCTCCAGGGAACGGTTGAGCTGGGACAGCGCCACTACCGGGCAGTTGAATTCCTTGGCCAGGGCTTTCAGGGAACGGGAGATTTCGGAAATCTCGTTGGTCCGGTTATCACCACCGGAACCCGGAATCTGCATCAATTGCAGGTAGTCGATCATGATCAGCGCCACGTCGCCGTGCTCACGCACCAGGCGCCGGGTCCGGGCACGCATTTCCGAGGGGCTGATACCGGCGGTATCGTCGATGAACAGCTTGCGATCGTTAAGCAGATTGACCGCTGAAGTCAGGCGCGGCCAGTCATCGTCGTCAAGGCGACCCGCACGGACCTTGGTCTGGTCGATGCGGCCAAGGGACGACAACATACGCATGATCAGCGATTCGCCTGGCATTTCCAGCGAGTAAACCAGCACACACTTATCGCTGCGCAACACGGCGTTTTCCACCAGGTTCATCGCAAAGGTGGTTTTACCCATGGACGGACGACCCGCGACGATGATCAGGTCGGCCGGCTGCAGGCCGCTGGTTTTTTCGTCGAGGTCGGTATAGCCGGTGGACAGGCCGGTGATGGCGTTGTCGGTATTGAACAAGGTGTCGATACGGTCGATGGCCTTGGTCAGCAGGTCGTTGACGCTGACCGGACCACCCGTTTTCGGCCGGGCTTCAGCGATCTGGAAGATCTGCCGTTCAGCTTCATCGAGAATCTCTTCAGCAGTGCGCCCTTCCGGATTGAACGCACTGTCGGCGATTTCCGTAGCAATGCCGATCAACTGGCGCAAAGTCGCCCGCGCGCGAACGATCTGCGCATAGGCCTTGATGTTGGCGACGGACGGGGTGTTTTTCGCCAATTCGCCCAAGTAACCGAGACCGCCGACCTGTGAAGTCTGACCTTCCTTGTCCAGCTGTTCGGACAGGGTCACGACGTCAATCGGCATGTTCTGATCGGCCAGCTTGGCGATCGCACGGAAAATCAGACGGTGGTCATGTCGATAGAAATCGCCGTCGGAGACTTGATCGAGCACGCGTTCCCAGGCGTTGTTGTCCAGCATCAGACCACCGAGTACAGCCTGTTCGGCTTCGATGGAATGCGGCGGCACTTTTAGCGCGGCGGTTTGCAGATCGTATTGCTCAGGAGCGGAGATATCGTTCATGGCCACTTGGTTGTTTAGAAAAAGCAGGGGTTGAAAAACAGGAGCTACCAGAAAGACAAAGGGCACGACCTGTAAACAGGATCGTGCCCGATGTTACCGGCAAGCACCCGAGGGTGCCAGCCGACAAGTGCTGCTTAAGCTGCTACCACGACAACGCGTACGGTGGCTTCAACTTCGGCGTGCAGGTGCACGGCTACGTCGAATTCGCCTACGTTGCGGATGGTGCCGTTCGGCAGACGAACTTCGCTCTTCTGCACTTCAACGCCAGAGGCGGTCAGTGCGTCAGCGATGTCGTGAGTACCGATCGAACCGAACAGCTTGCCTTCGTCGCCAGCGGTGGCAGTGATGGTCACTTCCAGCTCGGCCAGTTGGGCAGCGCGGCTTTCAGCCGACGATTTACGATCTGCTGCAGCTTTTTCCAGCTCGGCACGACGCTCTTCGAACGCAGCCAGGTTGGCTGGGGTCGCAGCGGTAGCTTTGCCGTAAGGCAGCAGGTAGTTACGACCGTAACCAGCCTTAACGTTCACTTTGTCACCCAGGTTGCCCAGGTTGGTGACTTTTTCCAGAAGGATCAGTTGCATGTGAAAATCCTCTTAACTTTTAACCTTCACCGTTCGCGTTATCGGCATCTTTCGGTGCCGAACGACCGCGAAAATCAATCAGGCTGTCGACGATGGCCAGGACCACCAGCAACGGATAGATCAGTTGCATGAACAGCAACAGCGTCACGTACAACCCCACCAGCCAGAACCTGGCCAGTCGTTTCTGCGCCACCAGCCCGTGAATCAGGGCCAGCCCGGCGAACACCAGCGGTACGCTGCACAACGGCGTCAACATGGCCATCTGCGGACCGATGTTCGGCCCCAGAAGCATGCACGCCAGCAGCAACATCGCCGGCAACAGCGGGAAGCGGATGGCGCGAAACTCGCGACCAAAACCGCCCGGGTTGTACAACAACGCCTGCCAGTAGCGCCCGACAAGCAGGCTCAGCAAGCTGACGATTTGCAACAACGCCGCAATCAGGCCGGTCAGGACCGGTGCAATCAGGGACGCGAAACGCGCTTGTTCGTCTACCGACAACTTCTGGTAGACGTCACCGAGTAGCGACGGCATGACCTTGATCAAAGCCTGCGCCAGCATCTCGATCTGGGGAGCAAAAGCTGTCCCCAACACCACTGAAAACACCACTCCCATCGCTATGCTGACCAGCAGCACGCGGTTCCAGGACTCGCTTGCGCGCAAAACCAACGCAAGGCTCGCAGACCCCAGCAGCACCAGAAGTGCCCGTGGGTCATCGGAGTAAAGCCACCAGGCCAATGCCGGCAGCAGTCCCAGAGCAAGAACGCCCAAGGCGTCCCTCAATCCGCGCCGCAGGAGCACAAGGCATCCGGCGGCAGCACCCAACCAATACAACAACGGCATCGCCGCGCATCCAGCCACTACGAGAGTGGCCTGCATACGGCCGCGCATGATGAACTCAGCTATGGCCCGCATGCATTCAATCCTTTGCTACGTGTCGACTGCCCGGTCTCAGCGGCCGTGGCTGTCGGTGTAGGCCAGCAGGGCCAGGAAGCGGGCGCGCTTGATAGCGGTGGCCAGCTGACGCTGATAACGAGCTTTGGTACCGGTGATGCGGCTTGGAACAATTTTGCCGGTCTCGGATACGTAGGCTTTCAGAGTGTTGAGATCTTTGTAATCGATCTCTTTCACGTCTTCAGCGGTGAAGCGGCAGAATTTACGACGACGGAAGAAACGTGCCATTTGATAGGCTCCTTAAAAGGTCCGTGGATTACTCGTCAGCGTTATCGCTGTTGTCGCTGTCATCACTGTCAACGCTTTCAGCGCCTTCGTGCTCAGGACGGTCGCGACGCTCACGGCGCTCACTGCGGTTTTCTTCAGCCTTGAGCATCTCGGACTGGCCGGTAACGGCTTCGTCGCGACGGATGACCAGGTTACGGATCACTGCATCGTTGTAGCGGAAGTTGTCTTCCAGCTCGGCCAGGGCCTTGCCAGTGCACTCAACGTTCAGCATCACGTAGTGAGCCTTGTGAACATTGTTGATTGCGTAGGCCAGTTGACGACGGCCCCAATCTTCCAGACGGTGGATTTTGCCGCCGTCTTCTTCGATCAGCTTGGTGTAACGCTCAACCATGCCGCCGACTTGCTCGCTTTGATCCGGGTGGACCAAAAAGATGATTTCGTAATGACGCATGAATGCTCCTTACGGGTTGTAGCCTGCCGCTCAAAAGCGGTCAGACAAGGAGTGAATGACACTTATGGACTTGCGGACGCTAGACACGTTGGTGCCTGCCATCACAGCAAGGGGCGCAATTGTAGAGAAGGGGCGAGGGAGGCGCAAGGTAATTGGTGATTATTTGAACAGCTCGTTCACACCACAATTTTTGCCTCACTACAAACCCCTGTGGGAGCGAGCTTGCTCGCGATGAGGGCACCACATTCAACATTGATGCTGAATGTGACACCGCCATCGCGAGCAAGCTCGCTCCCACAGGAGATTTGCAGCAGGTCAGGACTTCTTGACGGCAGCCTTGGCTTTGACGGCGCGCTGGCGCTGCGCTTCGAACAGACAGACCCCCGTCGCCACGGAAACGTTGAGACTGCTGACACTACCGGCCATCGGCAGATTCACCAGGTAGTCGCAATGTTCGCGGGTCAGGCGACGCATGCCCTTGCCTTCGGCACCCATGATCAGGATGGTCGGGCCAGTGAGGTCTTGGTCATAAAGACTGACTTCGGCCTCCCCCGCCGTACCGACAACCCACAAGCCGCGCTGCTGGAGCTTTTCCAGGGTGCGCGCCAGGTTGGTCACGGCAACCAGCGGAATCACTTCCGCCGCGCCGCAGGCGATTTTTCGTACAACCGGAGTCAGGGTCGCTGACTTGTCCTTCGGCACGATCACTGCCAGCGCACCCGCCGCATCGGCCGAACGCAGGCAGGCGCCGAGGTTGTGCGGATCGGTCACGCCGTCGAGCACCAGCAACAACGGCGCGCCGTCGGTGCGATCGAGCAGCTCGTCGAGCATCGCCTCGCCCCAGACCTGGCTCGGACTCACGTCCGCGACCACACCCTGGTGCACACCTTCGACCCAGGCGTCCATTTCGCGGCGCTCGGCCTGGCCGACCTGGACCCGGTTTTCGTTCGCCAGCTCAATCAGCGTCTGGACCCGAGGGTCATTGCGACCTTCGGCCAGCCAGATCTGCTTCACGCGTTTCGGGTGGTGACGCAACAACGCTTCTACAGCATGTACGCCGTAGATCTTTTCCAACTGACTCATGGCTTGGCCTTAGGTTTACGCGCCCCGCCACTCTTGGCTGGAGCCGAGCCCGCTTTTGGCGGGCCTTTACGATGTTTGCTCGGTTTGGCTGGCTTGCCGCCGACGGCCTTGTCAGGCGCCGACCGACTGGTCTTTCCCCCAGACGCCGCTTTACCGCCGCTTTTCGCACCGGCCAGCAACGCCTGTTTCATTTCACGGCTTTTGCGCACTTCGGCGTTTTTCGCCGCCGCATCGCTCGGGCGATAGGCCTCGACCGCCTTTTCCTTGGCAGGACGACGACCGGTTTTCGCCAGGGCCGGTTCTGCGACTGTTTTTGTAGAAGGCGCCGCAGGCGCTGCCGTTTCGGTACCACGTTTTTTGCGACCGATCGGCGCACTGATGGTTTTCTCGGCCATCTCGAAGTCGATCTTGCGTTCGTCGAGGTCGACGCGCATGACCCGCACTTCCACGGTGTCACCCAGGCGGAAACTGCGACCGGTACGCTCACCGGCCAGGCGATGGTGCACAGGATCGAAGTGGTAGTAATCGCCCGGCAGCGCGGTGACGTGCACCAGGCCTTCGACGTAGATATCGGTCAGCTCGACGAACAGACCAAAACCGGTCACTGCGGTGATCACACCCGGGAACGATTCGCCCACGCGGTCTTTCATGAACTCGCACTTGAGCCAGTTCACCACGTCGCGAGTCGCTTCATCGGCACGGCGCTCGCTCATCGAGCACTGCTCGCCGAGCTGCTCCAGGGCCGCCTCGTCATACGGATAGATGCGCGCCTTCGGAATGGTCATCGCACCAGCACGACGAACGTGCGGGGTGTTCTGCTTCGAATGGATCACGCTGCGAATCGCCCGGTGCGTGAGCAAGTCCGGGTAACGGCGGATCGGCGAGGTGAAGTGGGTATAGGCTTCGTAATTCAGGCCGAAGTGGCCCTGGTTATCGGCGCTGTACACCGCCTGGCTCAACGAGCGCAGCATGACGGTCTGGATCAGGTGGAAATCCGGACGATCCTTGATACCGGCCAGCAGTGCCTGGTAATCCTTCGGCGACGGACCATCCTTGCCTTTGTGCAGGGACAGGCCGAGCTCGCCAAGGAAGGCGCGCAGCTTTTCCAGTCGCTCCGGTGGCGGACCATCGTGAACGCGGTACAGCGCCGGGATTTCGTGCTTTTTCAGGAATTCCGCGGTAGCCACGTTGGCCGCCAGCATGCATTCCTCGATCAGCTTGTGAGCGTCATTGCGCACGGTCGGACGGATTTCGGCAATCTTGCGCTCGGTACCGAAGATGATCCGGGTTTCCTGGGTTTCGAAATCGATCGCGCCACGCACATGACGAGCCGCCAGCAACACCTTGTACAGCGAGTAGAGCTGCTTGAGGTGCGGCACCACGTCGGTGTATTCGCCGCGCAGCTTGCGAGCTTCGGTGGCTTTCGGCGTTTCCAGCATGGCGCTGACCTTGTTGTAGGTCAGGCGGGCATGGGAGTGGATCACCGCTTCGTAGAAGCAGTAGTCGGTCATTTCGCCGGATTTGGAGATGGTCATCTCGCAAACCATGGCCAGGCGATCGACTTGCGGGTTCAACGAGCACAAACCGTTGGACAGCTGCTCAGGCAGCATCGGGATCACGCGCTCAGGGAAGTACACCGAGTTGCCGCGAACCTGCGCTTCGGCATCCAGCGCCGAACCGAGCTTCACGTAGCTGGATACGTCGGCAATCGCCACGTACAGCTTCCAGCCGCCCGAGAACAGGCGCAGCTTGCCCGGACGGGCTTCGCAGTAGACCGCATCGTCGAAGTCGCGGGCATCTTCGCCGTCGATGGTGACGAACGGCAGATGGCGCAGGTCGATGCGCTTCTCTTTGTCCTTTTCTTCGACTTCCGGCTTGAGCTTGCCGGCTTCCTTGAGCACAGCATCAGGCCAGACGTGAGGAATGTCGTAGGTACGCAGGGCGACATCGATCTCCATGCCCGGCGCCATGTAGTTGCCCACGACCTCAACCACGTCGCCTTGCGGCTGGAAGCGTGGCGTCGGCCAGTGAGTGATCTTCACTTCGACGAACTGACCGATCTGCGCGTTGGCGTTACGACCCGGCGTGACCAGCACTTCCTGCTGGATTTTCGGGTTGTCGGCAACCACGAAACCGATGCCACCCTCTTCAAAGTAGCGGCCGACGATGCTCTCGTGAGCCCGGGACACCACTTCAACGATCATGCCTTCACGGCGACCGCGACGATCCAGGCCGGAAACCCGCGCCAGGGCACGGTCACCGTCAAACACCAGGCGCATCTGCGCCGGGCTCATGAACAGGTCGTCACTGCCGTCGTCCGGCACCAGGAAGCCGAAGCCATCACGGTGACCGCTGATGCGACCCAGGATCAGGTCGAGCTTGTCCACCGGCGCATAAGTGCCGCGTCGGGTGTAGATGAGTTGAGCATCGCGCTCCATGGCGCGCAGGCGGCGGCGCAGGGCTTCGATCTGGTCTTCCGTGGTCAGACCAAACTCTTCGACCAGTTGCTCGCGGTTAGCAGGCGAACCTCTATCAGCAAGGTGCTGAAGGATCAGTTCACGGCTAGGAATAGGGTTTTCGTATTTTTCCGCTTCACGAGCGGCCTCGGGATCGAGGGACTGCCAATCGGCCATTAGAGAGTTTTCACCTTGTCTATATGCGGGTTAGTTTGGCATAGGCGTAATGAAACGGGAAATTTCAGGCTAAGACGACCCATCTAAAGCCCTGTATCGACATCGCAAAGCTGTTTTGAAGGCCGCTGGCGAAATTTTCCAGGTTTTTTTGATCCCGGGGGTTTACAGTTAAAAAGACGCTCCGTATAGTGCGCGCCATCGACGACGGACAACGTTGCCGATACTGCCCAGATGGTGAAATTGGTAGACACGCCAGCTTCAGGTGCTGGTGACCGCAAGGTCGTGGAAGTTCGAGTCTTCTTCTGGGCACCAATTTCGAGCTTGAGATTAGTTCAATTTCAAGGCTCACACAAAAACCCGCGAAAGCGGGTTTTTGCATTTTTGACCATTGGTTTATTAATTTGAAATCAGGGGTTTACAGATCAAATAGCTCTCCGTATAGTGCGCCACATCAACAGCGGCAACGCTGAAGATGAATGCCCAGATGGTGAAATTGGTAGACACGCCAGCTTCAGGTGCTGGTGACCGCAAGGTCGTGGAAGTTCGAGTCTTCTTCTGGGCACCAATTCAAATTCAAGGTTACGACCTTGGATTTCACAAAAACCCGCGAAAGCGGGTTTTTGCGTTTCTGCCTTCTGAAAAGCAACACGCCCCCCTCTGTAGGAGCGAGCTTGCTCCGGGCGGCGTTCCGACGATGCACTCAAGGGTGACACTTGTTAGCAGACAGAACGCGTCTTCGTTCACGCCCATCGCGAGCAAGCTCGCTCCTACGGGATTTATCGGCGCATTTGAGAAACAATATCGTTTATCATTGTTGCAAGTTTTTGCAATGCGACAGTGAGGAACCCTGCGAATGATGTTTCGAAATACCCTGCGCCGTGGCCTGACCATTACCCTGCTCGGCCTGGCGCTCGCCACTCCCCTCACCCAAGCCGCCGACCCGGTTGCCCTGACCCTCTACAACGGCCAACACAAAGAAGTCGGCGACGCGGTTGCCAAAGCTTTCGAAGCCAAGACCGGGATCCACGTCAATGTGCGCAAAGGCAGCAGCAACCAGCTCGCCAGCCAGATCGTCGAAGAAGGCGATCGCTCCCCCGCCGACGTGATCTACACCGAAGAGTCGCCGCCACTGAACAAACTCGGCGAGCAAGGCCTGCTGGCCAAGGCGGATGACGCCACGCTGGCCGTTCTGCCCAAGGAATACGTCGCCGGCAATGGCACCTGGATTGGCGTGACTGCCCGGGTACGCGTCGTGGCCTACAACCCGAAACTGGTCGATGAAAAAGACCTGCCGAAGTCGGTGATGGAGTTCGCCAATCCAAAATGGCAAGGCAAGGTCGGCTTCGTACCCACCAGCGGTGCCTTTCAGGAACAGGCCGTTGCGATCATCAAAGTTCACGGCATGGATGCTGCCGAAGAATGGCTGACCGGACTGCGCGCATTCGGCAAGACCTACAGCAATAACATGGTTGCATTGAAAGCGGTGGAAAATGGCGAAGTCGCCACCGTGCTGGTGAACAACTACTACTGGTTCGCCCTGCAGCGCGAAAAAGGCCAGCTCGATTCGAAACTGCATTACTTCACCGGCGGCGATGTCGGCGGGCTGATCACCGTTTCCAGCGCCGCAGTCCTCAAATCCAGCAAACACCCCAAAGAAGCACAGCAATTGCTCGCCTACATGGCCAGCGAGGAAGGCCAGCGTGTGATCACCCAGACCACCGCCGAGTACCCTCTGCACAAAGGCATGGAATCTGATCGCGGGCTCAAGCCGTTCAGCGAACTGGAAGCACCCAAAGTCACGCCGGCCGACCTCGGCAACGCCGAAGAAGCGCTGGACCTGGAACGTGACGTTGGCCTGAATTGATGGGTGCCTCACTGTCCGCGCATCACGCGTACGCGCCACGGCGCAAGCGGCCGTCTATCTGGCTGATACTGCCCGTGTTGCTGTTGGTGGCGCTCAGCCTCCTGCCTCTGCTGTATGTCGGCCTGAAAGCCTGGCAGGCGGGCTGGGCAGAAGCACTGCATTTGCTATGGCGACCTTATGTATTCGGCTTGCTGCGCAACACACTCGCACTGATGATCGGGGTCACCGCTGTTTGCGTGGTAATCGGCTTGTCGCTGGCCTGGTTGCTGGAACGCAGTAATTTGCCGGGCCGACGATTGTGGGGCGTGATCCTCTGCCTGCCGTTCGCCGTTCCGGCATTTGTCAGCAGCTTCACCTGGGTTTCGCTCAGCGCTCATTTCGAGGGACTTGGCGGGGCTATCCTGGTGATGAGCCTGTCCAAGTACCCGCTGATTTTCCTGCCCGTGGCGGCAACGCTGCGCAACCTTGACCCATCCCTCGAAGAGTCCGCGCGCACGCTGGGGCAAAATCGCTGGGGCGTATTTTTCAAGGTCACCCTACCCCTGCTCTGGCCTTCGCTGCTGGCGGGTTCGTTGCTGATTGCACTGCACATGCTGGTGGAGTTCGGCGCCTTGTCGATCATCGGCCTGCAAACCTTCACCACGGCGATCTATCAGCAGTTCGAACTGGAGTTCAGCAATGCCAACGCCGCGATGCTCTCCGCCGTACTGCTGATGTTGTGCCTGGCGCTGCTGTGGCTGGAGCTGCGCGTGCGCGGCAAGGGTCGACACGTACGCACCGGCCAAGGTGCGGCGCGACGCGCGGAACAGGTTCAACTGGGCCCCTGGGCCGTGGCGGGACAGCTGTATTGCCTGCTGTTGGCAATCATTGGCAGCGGAATTCCGCTGGGCATGCTGGCCTACTGGTTGGCGGTGGGATCATCGGCCGCCTTTCCCGTGGCGGCAATCGGCGAGGCATTGATGTCATCCCTCGCACTGTCGCTGGGTGGCGCTGCACTGTGCCTGGTGCTGGCGGTGCCGGTCGGCCTGCTGGTCGTGCGCTACAAAGGTCAACTGGCGATCTGGGCCGAGCGCCTGCCGTATCTGCTGCACGCCCTGCCGGGGCTGGTCATTGCCCTGACCCTGGTGTATTTCGCCCTGCACTACGTGCCGATGCTCTACCAGACTTCGGCATTGCTGCTGATCGCCTATGCCCTGCTGTTCCTGCCGCTGGCCCAGGCGCCGATCCGCACCGCCCTGAACAAGGCGGCGCCGCAGCTCGAGGAGGCTGCTCGCACACTGGGAGCCTCGTCATTCAGTGCCTTCTGCCGAGTGACGCTGCCGATTATTTTCCCGGCGCTGGGCGCGGCTTTTGCCCTGGTGTTCCTGGATGCGATGAAGGAACTGACGGCGACCTTGCTGTTGAGCCCGACCGGGCTGAACACGTTGGCGACAGAAGTCTGGGCGCATACGGCGAATGTGGAATTTGCGGCGGCGGCGCCTTATGCGGCGTTGTTGATATTGGTGTCGGGGTTGCCGGTCTATCTGCTGACGACCCGAATGTATCTGAGCCGTTGAGACCGCCATCGTCGGATCGCCGCCCGGAGCAAGCTCGCTCCCTCATTTGATCTGAGGCGCCCACAATTTTTGTTTCCGCCAACCATCACTGTGGGAGCGAGCTTGCTCGCGATGAGGCCATCCCTGACAAAGCATTAAGCCCTGAACTGCCCCAGGCTCGCCTTCAATTGCGCCGCCAGGCCATCCAGCACCTTACCGCTCGCCGTGGTCTCCACGACAGCTTGCGCCGCCTTCTCGGCCTGGGCGTGAATAGTCTGGACCCTCCCCCGCACCGCCTGTGCGCCCTGAGCCTGATGCGCCGCGGCCTGGGTGGCCAAACCGATCGCCGCATGAACCTGCTCGACGGACGCCTGCACCGACTGCTGCAACCGAGCACTGTCACGCAACACCAGCAAACCCTCACTGGCCTGGCGCCCGGCCTGACCGATCGCCGCCACCGCCTCACGCGCACCTTGCTGCAACGCCACGATGTGCGCCTGAATATCGCCGGTGGAGCTCTGCGTCTTGCTCGCCAGCGCCCGCACCTCGTCAGCCACCACCGCAAACCCACGCCCGGTCTCGCCGGCACGCGCCGCTTCAATCGCCGCGTTCAGCGCCAGCAGGTTGGTCTGCTCGGCGATGCCGTGGATCACCGTCAGCACCACCTCAATCTGCTCACTTTGCTGCGCCAGGCGCTCGATGACTTGAGCCCCGGTATTGACCTGACCCGCCAGCTCCTCGATCAGGCTGCCGACTTTCGCCGAGGTGCGGGTGTTTTCATCGGTGGCCTGGCGAATGTCCACGACTTGCTTGAGCGCCGCCTGCATGGCGTGGCTTTCCGACTGCGCCTCATCAGCCATTTGCGACAGTGCGCGCAAACTCTCCGCCACCTCGTCGCGCTGCATGCCAGCCGCCGCATCCGCACCGGCATTGCGCAAGGTCATGGCACCGATTTCCACACCGGTACGCTGGGCTACATCGCCCGCCTCGCGCACGATCGGCTGTAACTTGTCCACAAAGCGATTGACCGCCGAGGCCATGTCGCCGATTTCATCCTTGCTGTTGATCTGCACGCGCTTGGTCAGATCGCCCTCACCCGCCGCCAGGTCATCCATGGCTACGATCAGCATTTTCAGGCGATTGACCACTCGGCGACCGAGGACCACCGCCAACAACAGCAGGACACCAAAACCCACCACCGCCAGGCATACGCCAATGCGCCAGCGCAATGTCGCAGCAGCTTCCTGCACGGTGCCGGTAGTGTTGGCCTTCATTTCAGCCGCCGTGGACTGCGCCGACTGCAGGCGCGAGCGCATGGCCGTTGCGCTGTCAGCCGCCGCGCCTTTCAGACTGTCACCCACCAGTTGATCGCTGCTGGCGATCAAGGCCGAGAAACGCTTGTCCAGGGCCGTGAGATCGGTCTCCACCGAAGCGGTCGAGACTCCCATCAGGACCTTGCCGATTTCCACGCCATTGGGATTGATCGAAGCCTCGGTGTAGAAGACCGAAGGATCGTTCTTCGCCGCATCCAGCACCTTGTCGAGCGCCCGCTCGCCCTGGCCTTTTTCCAGCAGCGCCTTGTTGATCGGGTTTTCCCGGTTGAGGTAGCGTGTCAGGTGCTGGCCGGTAGCGTCGTCATACACCACGAACAGCACATTGGGATTGCGCTGGGCCCGGCGGGCGAATTCGGAAAGCGTCGGGACGTCGTTGTCCCACATGGCGCGGGGCGCGACGGAAGCCAGAAGCTGCGCCATGTCGCTAGCGGAGTCCTTCAGGTCTTTTTCCAGCGTTGCGCGCAACTGCGCCTGCTCATCCTTCAGTCGCGAGGACAAACCGGCTGTCAGGCGCTGGCGGGTACTGGTGGAGAGACTGTCGAGGCTCGACGTGACTTCGCGCCCCGCCTGCTCAAGCTCAGCGGAAAGCTTTTGGCTGTCTGCACCCAGGCGCATGCCCAGATCGGCCTCCAGCGCGGTCACCGTGCTCCGGGTCAGAGCGACAGCTACCAGCACCTGCACCAAAAGGGCGATACCAAGGGTAACGAACACGGGCCGCAACAAACGGCTTTGTAACAATGAGAGAACGGCCGACACTTGATATCCCTCTGCAAAAGCGCCATTAAATTGATGGCACGCCAAAAGTGACGTTTTAGGCAAAGCTAATAGCAAAGGTCATGCCGTCCAACAGACATAAACGACAAAGGCCCCAATTAAGGGGCCTTTGTGTTTTACATCAACAACTTATCAAGCAAACGGATGGCGCAGGACGATGGTTTCGTTGCGGTCCGGGCCCGTCGAAATAATGTCGATCGGCGCGCCGATCAGCTCTTCGACGCGCTTGATGTAAGCACGGGCGTTAGCTGGCAGCTCTTCCAGGGTTTTGGCGCCCACGGTCGATTCGGTCCAGCCCGGCACTTCTTCGTACACAGGCTGCAGGCCCACGTAGCTGTCAGCATCAGTCGGGGCAACGTCCTTACCCTGCGCATCCTTGTAGCCGACGCAGATGTTGATGGTTTCCAGACCGTCGAGCACGTCCAGCTTGGTCAGGCAGATGCCCGAGATGCTGTTCACATCGATAGCGCGACGCAGGATAACAGCGTCGAACCAGCCACAACGACGAGCACGGCCGGTAGTCGCGCCGAACTCGTGACCTTGTTTAGCCAGGTGCGCGCCGACTTCGTCGAACAGCTCCGTCGGGAATGGACCCGAACCTACACGCGTGGTGTAAGCCTTGGTGATGCCCAGGATGTAGTCCAGGAACATGGGGCCAACACCCGAACCGGTAGCAACGCCGCCAGCGGTGGTGTTAGAGCTGGTCACGTACGGGTAGGTGCCGTGGTCGATGTCCAGCAACGAACCCTGGGCGCCTTCGAACATGATGTCCTTGCCAGCGCGACGCAGGTCGTGCAACTCGGCAGTCACGTCCAGCATCAGCGGCTTGAGCAGCTCAGCGTATTCTTTGCATTCGGCCAGGGTCTTGTCGAATTCGATGGCTGGCTCTTTGTAGTAACCCACCAGCATGAAGTTGTGGTAATCCACCAGTTCACGCAGCTTGTCTTCAAAGCGCGGCATGTTGAGCAGGTCGCCCACACGCAGGCCACGACGTGCAACCTTGTCTTCATAGGCCGGGCCGATGCCGCGACCGGTGGTACCGATCTTCAGCTCGCCACGGGCCTTTTCACGAGCCTGATCCAGCGCTACGTGGAAGGACAGGATCAGCGGGCAGGACGGGCTGATACGCAGGCGCTCGCGCACCGGCACACCTTTTTCTTCCAGCTTGGTGATCTCGCGCAGCAGGGCGTCAGGTGCAACCACCACGCCGTTGCCGATCAGGCACTGCACGCCTTCGCGCAGCACGCCCGACGGGATCAGGTGCAAGACGGTCTTCTCGCCGTCGATCACCAGAGTGTGGCCAGCGTTGTGGCCACCTTGGTAACGCACTACGGCGGCAGCATGTTCGGTCAGCAGATCAACGATCTTGCCTTTGCCCTCATCACCCCATTGGGTGCCCAGGACTACGACATTCTTACCCATAACACTTGTCCTCATTCGCGCAAACTTGGTGCCGGCGGCGGCCGGCAGGAAAACTCAAGAAGCCAGTGGCGAAACTTGCCAAAGCCCGTTCTGCTGAATCAATTGCCGGTCGCAGTCCGCTTCACGGGCGGCGGCCAAAGGTTGTCCAGGCAAAGCCTGAACGACACGCTGACCCTCACTGCGCAACTGGCAAACCTGCTGCCAGAGTGCTGCATCCGTACTGTCAGGCATCCAGATACCGCCAGACGGTAGCTCGATCTCAGCACGCCCCAGGGTCACCAGGGTTTTCAAATCAGTAGAGAAACCGGTTGCCGGACGCGCGCGACCGAAGTCGGCGCCGATGTCGTCGTAGCGACCGCCCTGGGCAATGGACTGGCCAACACCCGGCACGAACACGGCGAACACTACACCGGTGTGGTAGTGGTAGCCACGCAGCTCGCCCAGGTCGAAATACAGCGGCAGCTCAGGGAAACGCACGGACAGCCGCTCGGCAATCGCCAGCAAGTCGTCCAGCGCGGTCAGAACAGGTGCAGGCGCCTTGGCCAGACGCTCGCGGGCCGCAGCCAGCACTTCACGGCCGCCACACAGATCGACCAACGCGCGCAGCATGCCCGACAGATCGGCAGGCAAGCCCTCGGTCAAGGTAATGACCTCATCGATGGCCTTGCGTTGCAAAGCATCGAACAACTGTTGCTCGACTTCACCGGACAAACCGGCAGCGCGGGCCAGGCCACGGTAGATACCGACATGGCCGAGGTCCATGTGCACATCCGACACATCGGCCAGTTGCAGCATGGCCAGCATCAGGCTGATGACTTCGACGTCGCTGCTCGGACTGCCGTCGCCGTACAACTCGGCACCCAGTTGAATCGGGCTGCGCGAGGACGACAAGGCGCGAGGCTGGGCGTGCAGGACACTACCGGCATAGCACAGGCGGCTTGGGCCTTCACGACGCAGGGTATGCGCATCGATGCGCGCCACTTGCGGCGTGATGTCGGCACGGAAACCCATCTGACGGCCCGATTGCGGGTCGATGACCTTGAAAGTGCGCAGATCCAGGTCCTGGCCCGCGCCGGTCAGCAGGGATTCCAGGTACTCGATATGGGGAGTCACGACAAACTCGTAACCCCAGCCCTGGAACAGATCCAACACCTGACGACGCGCGACTTCAATGCGCGCAGCTTCCGGTGGCAGTACTTCTTCGATGCCATCTGGCAGAAGCCAGCGGTCTACCGTTGCCATTACGCCTTCCCCTATATCCGGGCGACCAACCTGTCGGCGATCCTTGAGTGAAGCAGAAAATGATCAGCTTGTGCGCAAACCACGCGCATGAGCGACGGAGCGAAAAGCCCTTCTACCGGCTTCGCTGACCACTTTCCTCGAAAAACTGTCGAGCCCATCGGCCCGGCATCTGCTTAAAAACAGCAATCAAACATGCAGACGCAAAAAAGCCGGGAATTTCCCGGCTGCCGCATCATACACACGTTTTCCCAAAGGATCACCCCGCCAGAGGTTTTAGCCGCCCGGCGGGAGGATTCAGGTCAACGTCGTATCAAGGCTTGGCTTTTTCCAGGTAGTGGAAGAAGTCGCTGCTTGGGTCGAGGACCATGACGTCGGATTTGTTCGCGAAGCTTTCACGGTAGGCGCGCAGGCTACGATAGAACGCGTAGAACTCCTGATCCTGACCGTAGGCCTTGGAATAGATCGCAGCGGCCTGGGCATCACCGTCACCGCGAACCTCCTCGGATTCACGATAGGCCTCAGCCAGCAGCACGCGGCGCTGACGATCGGCGTCGGCTCGAATGCCTTCGGCCAGCTCGTTACCCTTGGCACGATGCTCACGAGCTTCACGCTCACGCTCGGTGCTCATACGCTCGAACACGCTGCGGTTCACTTCTTTCGGCAGGTCGATGGTCTTGACCCGAACATCGACAACTTCGATGCCCAGTTCCTTTTCAGCCATCTTGTTCAGCGAAGCCGTGATATCCGCCATCAGCGCATCACGTTCACCCGACACCACCTCGTGCAAGGTGCGCTTACCGAACTGGTCACGCAGGCCCGATTCCAGACGGCGAGACAGACGCTCGTCGGCGATCTGCTTGAGGCCGGAAGTCGCGGTGTAGTAACGCTCTGCGTCCTTCACGCGCCACTTGGCGAAGGCATCGACCATCACGGCTTTCTTTTCCAGCGTCAGGAAGCGTTGTGTCGGTGCGTCCAGCGTCATCAGGCGTGCGTCGAATTTACGCACCTGGTTGACGTAAGGCACTTTCACATGCAGGCCTGGCTGAACATCGGTCTGGACCACGCGACCGAACTGCAGCAACACCGCACGCTCGGTCTGAGCCACGATGTAGAAGCAGTTCCAGGCAGCGATCGCCACGACGACGCCGACAATAAGGGCGATCAGCGATTTATTGCTCATCAGCGACTCTCCCTGGTACGAGCTTGCTGTTGCTGCAGATCAGCTGCCGCACGCGTATTCGCTTCATTGCTGGTGGCTGCCGCACCGCTCATCGGAGTGCTGGTGTTGCGTCCACTTTCGACCATCTTGTCCAGCGGCAGGTACAGCAGGTTGTTCTGGCCGTTCTTGTTGCCGGTCACGAGAACCTTGCTGGTGTTGCTGAAGACTTCCTGCATGGTGTCCAGGTACAGACGCTGGCGGGTGACTTCAGGGGCCTTGCGGTACTCGGCGACCAGCTTGGTGAAGCGATCGGCCTCACCCTTGGCGCGCGAGACGGTTTCGTCACGGTAGCCATTGGCATCTTCAAGGATGCGCTGGGCCTGACCACGGGCCTCCGGCACGACGCCGTTGGCATAGGTTTCAGCCTGGTTGCGCGAACGCTGCTCGTCTTCACGGGCACGGATCACGTCATCGAAGGCTTCCTGCACTTCACGCGGTGCTGCTGCGCTCTGTACGTTGACCTGGGTAACGGTGATACCGGTGCGGTAGGTATCCATGAAGCGTTGCAGACGCTCCTTGATTTCGCTGGCCATCAATTCACGACCTTCGGTCAGCACCTGGTCCATCGCAGTAGAACCCACCACATGACGCAAGGCGCTGTCGGTCGCGTGCTGCAGGCTGATTTCCGGCTGATCGACGCTCAGCACGAAGTCCTGCAGGTTGCTGATCTTGTACTGCACGGTCAGCGGCACTTCGACGATGTTCTCGTCTTCAGTCAGCATCTGGCCCTGCTTGGTATAGGCACGCTCACGCGTGACGTTTTCCAGGTACTTCCTGTCGATCGGCGGGAAGTAGATATTCAGGCCCGGACCTACGGTTTCGTAGTACTTGCCGAAGCGCAGCACTACGGCCTGCTCCTGCTCGTCGACGACATAAACCGCGCTGTACAGCCAAACGGCGGCCAGCACGACCAGACCGATGCCGAGCAGGCCGCCAAAGCCGCCACTCTTGCCCGGACCACCGCCGTCGTCGCTACCACGTTTCTTACCGCCACCGAACAAACCGTTCAGGCTTTCCTGCAGCTTTCGGAAGGCCTCGTCGAGATCCGGTGGTCCCTTGCGGTCGCCGTTGTTACGACGCTTGCCACCCCAAGGATCCTGATTATTCGAGTTGCCACCCGGCTCATTCCAAGCCATAGCGCTCTCCATCTGATAAAGCAAAGACGCACCCACGGCGCGCCGACCAATGCTACAGAATGCCTGTCACCGCGGCACAACCGCTTTCTCAGGCTTTTATTGCAAAGTGTGTTGCTCGATGAATTCCATCGGCTGCAATCCCTCGCGGCTTACCAGTCGATTCAACTCGACCCGGGGCAAACGAACGGCCAGCAAACTGATGCCTTCTTCGTCGTGTTCTTCTTTCTGCACCGCACCGAGCTCGAAGAACTGTGCACGCAGTCGAGCGAATCGTTGCGGCAAGCGCAAGGTACCGACAAACAAATCACTGCCCAGTAACTCGGCAATGGCTTGCTCAAGCAATTCCAGACCACTGCCATCACGCGCCGACAGCCAGACCCGTTGGGGCTTGCCGTTTTCGTCGCGCTGGATTTGTGGCTCAACGCCTTCAAGCAAATCGAGTTTGTTATAGACCTCGAGGATCGGCAAGTCCTGAGCACCAATCTCGCCCAGCACCACCATTACCTGCTCGATCTGCAACATGCGATCCGGTTCGGCCGCATCGATCACGTGCAACAACAGATCGGAGTTACTCGACTCTTCGAGGGTAGACCGAAATGCTTCGACCAGCTTGTGGGGCAAGTGGCGAATGAAACCCACAGTGTCCGCCAGGACAATCGGCCCCAGATCGTCTATATCCAGACGGCGCAGGGTCGGGTCCAGCGTGGCAAACAATTGGTCAGCTGCGTAGACGTCGGATTTCGTCACGTTATTGAAGAGCGTGGATTTACCGGCGTTGGTGTACCCCACCAGGGACACGGTAGGAATATCCGCACGCGATCGGCCACGGCGCGACTGTTCTCGCTGGCTGCGTACTTTCTCCAGCCGACCCTTGATCTGCCGCAGGCGAACCCGCAGCAAACGGCGGTCGGTTTCCAGCTGGGTTTCACCTGGGCCACGCATACCGATACCGCCACCTTGGCGCTCAAGGTGAGTCCATCCACGAACCAGCCGGGTGCTCATGTGGTCAAGCTGGGCCAGTTCGACCTGGAGCTTGCCTTCATGGGTACGGGCGCGCTGGGCGAAAATATCGAGAATCAGGCCGGTACGGTCGATCACGCGACACTCGAAAACACGTTCGAGGTTACGCTCCTGACTGGGTGTGAGAATGTGATTGAAAATCACCAGATCGGCCTGTTCGGCTTTGACCAGGTCGCGCAGTTCCTCGACCTTGCCACTGCCAATCAGTGTCTTGGCGGTGGGCCGATGACGTGGCACGTTAAAAAACGCGACGGTCTCGGCACCCGCCGAATTAGCCAGTTCCTGAAACTCCTGCGGATCTTCGCGCGCCTCAGGGTCCTGTCCATCCAAGTGAACGAGGATTACTCGCTCACCACCACCGTGGCGCTCAAAGAACAAAGGAGACTCCTATCAGGCGTTACCTGGCTCAGCGTCACCAGCTTCGGATTCGGTTGCGCTAGGCAGACGAATTGGACGAACCGGCACCACTGTAGAGATAGCGTGTTTGTAGACCATCTGGCTGACGGTGTTTTTCAACAGGATAACGAACTGGTCGAACGACTCGATCGTGCCTTGCAGTTTGATACCGTTGACCAGATAGATGGACACCCCAACTTTCTCTTTACGTAACGTATTCAAGTAAGGGTCTTGTAGCGAATGCCCTTTTGACATGTGCCGCACTCCTTTAAGGATTCAATATAAAAAATAGGTAATCAGATGACTTTGGCCGCCCCACCCCCAAGGATAGACGGCAATTGCAAGGACTCAGCTCAATATGGAGATGGCCCCCAGGTATTTCAAGGCGCGTGGCAGATTGTCGCAATCCAGGCTGTCCAGCCAGTGTAAATCAGCCCAACTGCGTAGCCAGGTGAACTGACGCTTCGCCAATTGGCGCGTGGCAATGATTCCTCGCTCCTGCATCTCGGCTTGTGTCAGCTTGCCATCCAGGTAATCCCAGACTTGGCGGTAGCCTACTGCACGTATAGACGGCAACCCGGCATGCAGGTCACCTCTTTTACGCAGGGCTACGACCTCGTCAATGAATCCCTGTTCCAACATTAAAGTGAATCTTTGTTTAATTCGCTCGTGCAGTACCTGGCGATTTGCCGGGGCAATGGCCAAGTTCGCGACAGTATAGGGCAATTGTTGCCGTCCCGAAGCGGCTGCTTCAGTACTTTGCGCAGATTGTTGCAAACGCAGGGCAGTCATGCTTTGACCGCTGACACGATAAACCTCCAGCGCCCGACTGAGGCGCTGGGGATCGTTCGGGTGAATCCGCGCCGCAGACTCCGGATCGATCACCGCCAATTGTTCATGCAAGGCTTGCCAGCCAAGGCGTGCAGCCTCTTCTTCGATTTGCGCGCGGACGTCGGGATCGGCCGCCGGCATATCCGCCAGACCTTCGACCAAAGCCTTGTAATAGAGCATGGTGCCGCCCACCAGCAGCGGAATTTTTCCGCGTGCGGTGATCTCCGCCATGGCTTCCAGGGCGTCACGGCGGAAATCCGCGGCCGAATAGCTCTCGGCCGGGTCGAGAATATCGACCAGACGATGCGGATATTGCGCCAGCAGCTCTTTGGAAGGCTTGGCGGTGCCAATGTCCATGCCACGGTAGACCAGCGTCGAATCGACGCTGATCAACTCGCAAGGCAGGACCTTGGTGAGTTCGATGGCCAGGTCGGTCTTGCCGGCGGCGGTCGGGCCCATCAGGAAAATCGCAGGTGGGAACTGGCTCATCAACGACCGCGCAAGAACAGTTTGTCCAGATCGTCCAGGCCCAGCTGGGTCCAGGTCGGTCGGCCATGGTTGCATTGACCGCTGCGCTCGGTGTTTTCCATGTCACGCAGCAGACCGTTCATTTCCGGCAGGGCCAAACGCCGATTCGCACGAACCGCGCCATGGCAGGCCATGGTGCCGAGCAATTCGTTCAGGTGCGCCTGAATGCGGTCGCTGGTGCCGAACTCCATCAGGTCGGCCAGGACGTCAGCGACCAGCCGGTTGGCCTCGGCCTGCTTGAGCAGTGCCGGAATCTGCCGGATCGCCAGGGTTTCCGGGCCCAGGCGCTGCAATTCAAAGCCCAGGCGCTGGAACCAGGCGACATGCTCCTCGGCGCAATCGGCTTCACGCTGGCTGACAGCCAGGGACTCCGGTACCAGCAACGGCTGGCCGCTCAGGCCCTCGCTGGCCATCGCCACCTTCAGACGCTCATACATGATCCGCTCGTGGGCGGCATGCATGTCCACCAGTACCAGGCCCTGGGCGTTTTCCGAAAGAATGTAGATGCCCTTGAGTTGTGCCAGTGCATAACCCAGCGGCGGAATGTCGTCCTGCCCGGCCGGTAGCGCAACGGCATTGGCCTCGGGCAGCGGCGCAAAGAACTCGCGATAGGCGGCCTGTGCTTCGGCGACGGGCACACCGGACTGCGGACGCGGTGTGTATTGATACTGATAACCCGCGCCAGCTCCCGAACCCGCCGGTGTATTGAACGACGGCTGAGCCTGAGGCTGTTCCAGCAGCGCATTGGCAGCCAGGCGCATTTCGCCCTGGGGCCCGAATTCACCGGCTTCAAGGCCGGTAGGCCGGACGATGGCCGTGGCGACCGGCGCCGCCAGATGATCGTCCGGTCGCACATCGCCCAAGGCACGGTGCAAGGTGCCATAGAGAAAATCGTGAACCATGCGTCCTTCACGGAAGCGCACTTCGTGCTTGGTCGGGTGCACGTTGACGTCGACGCCGGTCGGATCGACTTCGAAAAACAGCACAAAGGTCGGGTGCCGACCATTGAACAAAACGTCGCGATAGGCCTGGCGTACCGCGTGGGCCACCAGTTTGTCGCGCACGGCACGGCCATTGACGAAGAAATACTGCAAATCGGCCTGGCTGCGATTGAAGGTCGGCAAGCCGACCCAACCCCATAGATGCAGACCGTTGCGCTCGATCTCGATCGGCAGCGCCTGCTCCAGGAAGCCCGGCCCGCAGATCGCCGCCACGCGCCGGGCACGGGCCGCATCATCATGGGCCTCGTGCAGGCTGAGGATGGTCTTGCCGTTGTGGCGCAGATGGAACGCCACATCGAAGCGCGCCAGGGCCAGGCGCCTGATCACTTCTTGCAGGTGATCGAATTCGGTTTTTTCAGTCTTGAGAAATTTGCGACGTGCCGGCGTATTGAAGAACAGGTCGCGCACTTCAACCGAAGTGCCCACCGGGTGGGCCGCAGGCTGCACGCGGGGCGCCATGTCCCGGCCCTCGGTCTCGACCTGCCAGGCCTGATCGGCGTCGCGGGTGCGCGAGGTCAGGGTCAGGCGCGCGACGGAGCTGATCGATGCCAGGGCCTCACCACGAAACCCCAGGCTCATGACCTGTTCGAGGTCTTCCAGGTTGCGGATCTTGCTGGTGGCGTGACGGGCCAGGGCCAGCGGCAGGTCATCGGCGGAAATGCCGCTGCCATCGTCGCGCACCCGCAGCAGCTTGACGCCGCCCTGCTCCACATCGACATCGATACGCCTGGCACCGGAGTCAAGGCTGTTTTCCAATAGCTCCTTGATCACCGAAGCCGGGCGTTCGACCACCTCACCCGCGGCAATCTGGTTCGCCAGTCGCGGGCTGAGCAGCTCGATGCGAGCGCTGTTGTTCTCGACCTGATTCATTCTTTGGCCGCCAATTCAGTGCCCGGAATAGTCAGGTGTTGACCGATCTTGAGCTCATCGCTCGACAGGTTGTTGGCGCTGCGCAGGGTCGCGGGCGACACCTGATAGCGCACGGCGATCATCGCCAGCGTTTCGCCCGGGTTTACCCGGTGGTCACGTGGGCCTTGGGCGATTTTGCCGGAATCACGCAGCCAGGCGATGTAAGTGCCCGGTGGAGGGTTCTGCTGGAAGAACTGACGCACGCCGCTGCTGATCGAACGCGCCAACGCCTGCTGATGGCTCGATGCCGCGAGTTTCGAGGCTTCGTCGGCGTTGGAGATGAACCCGGTTTCCACCAGGATCGACGGAATATCCGGCGACTTCAACACCATGAACCCGGCTTGCTCGACCCGCTGCTTGTGCAGCGGCGTAACCCGGCCGATATTGCTCAGCACCTTCTGACCCACGTTCAGGCTGGACGTCAGGGATGCGGTCATCGACAGGTCAAGCAGCACGCCGGCAAGCATGCGGTCCTTGTCATCGAGGCTGACGTTGCCGGCACCACCGATCAGGTCGGAACGGTTTTCGCTGTCGGCCAGCCAACGGGCCGTCTCCGAGGTCGCGCCGCGATCAGACAGGGCAAAGACCGAGGCACCGAAAGCGGCGGTAGAAGGCGCGGCGTCGGCGTGGATCGAGACAAACAGGTCGGCGCCTTTCTTGCGGGCAATTTCGGTACGGCCGCGCAACGGAATGAAATAGTCGCCGGTACGGGTCAGTTCGGCGCGGAAGCCTTTCATGCCGTTGACCTGCCGTTGCAGTTCACGGGCGATGGCCAGTACCACGTCTTTTTCCCGTTGACCACGAGAGCCCGAGGCACCCGGGTCTTCGCCTCCGTGACCGGCGTCGATCACCACAATGATGTCGCGCTTGCCGGCCGGAGCCGGCGGCAGCTTGATTGCCGGCTCAGCAGGCGTGACCGGCACGGCAGGCACCGTGGCGACCGACGGTGTCGGCGCTGGAGGAGGAGCGGCATCCGCGGCGTTATCGAACAGATCGACCACCAACCGGTTGCCGTACTGGGCGTTCGGCGCCAGGGAGAAGCTCTTCGGCGTTACCGCCCTTTTCAGATCGATAACCACCCGCAGGTCGGTCGGCGTTCGCTGGGCCGAACGCATGGCGGTAATCGGGGTGTTCGAGGTGTTGACGTTGAGCGGCGCACCGAGGGTCGCGCCATTGATGTCGATGACCAGGCGATCCGGAGCCGTCAGGGTAAAGACGCTGTGTTGCACCGGGCCGGTCAGGTCAAACACCAGTCGTGTGTTGTCCGGTGCCCGCCACAGACGAACACTGTTGACCTTCGAATCGGCCACAGCGTCGACGGTTACCGCCAAAAACAACACCCCTACGGCAGCCACCAACGCGCGAAAGCGCATACCTAACCCCATCATCTATTTGGATTCCAATGCCAAAACGGCACACCAGATCTCGCCACGCGAGCCCTGGGATAAAATTTTCAGCGAACGCCCGCTGTCTTGCGGGCTAATGGTAATGGTCAGGTCAGGCTTTGGCAAAAAGCCTGCACCTTTGTCGGGCCACTCGATCAGGCACAGCGCGTCATCTTCGAAGTAGTCGCGGATACCGAGGTACTCAAGCTCCTCCGGGTCGACCAGGCGATACAGATCGAAATGGAAGGCGCGAATGTCGCCGATCTCGTAGGGTTCAACCAGGGTGAACGTCGGGCTTTTTACTGCCCCGACATGCCCCAAGCCGCGGATGATGCCTCGGGACAACGTGGTTTTGCCCATCCCCAGGTCGCCCTCGAGGAAGATCAGGCCATGGCCTTCGGTGATTCGGGCAATGCGTGCGCCAAAGTCGCTCATGGCCTGCTCATCGGCCAGGTACAGGGTTACTTCAGACACGGTGCTTGCTCCTCCAACAACTGACGAATGGCTGGAATCAGATCACTGGCCGCCAGCCCACGGCCCAATTTTCCTTGTTGCTCGCCGGCATTGGCGTGCAGCCAGACTCCCAGGCAGGCCGCGTCGAATGCGGCCATGCCCTGGGCCAGCAATGCGCCGAGCAAACCGGCCAGCACATCTCCCAAACCGGCAGTGGCCATCGCCGGATGCCCCTGATGACACAGTGCCAGACGCCCATCGGGACTGGCGATCAAACTTCCGGCACCTTTGAGCACCACGACCGCTGTATATTTTTCGCTCAATGCACGGGCAGCCGCAGGACGATCAGCCTGAACCTCGGCAGTGCTCAGGCCCAGCAACCGTGCGGCCTCCCCTGGATGCGGCGTGATCACGCAATCCCTGGGCAAACTCACACACGCTTCGGCCAACATGTTCAGTGCATCGGCATCCCAGACTTGCGGCAGCGGTGCGTTGGCGGCGGCCGATAACAGGCTGCGCCCCCAGGCGGCCTGCCCCAGACCCGGGCCAACCACCAATACGGAAACTTTTTGCAGCAACTCCATCAACTGATTGGCCGAAGAAGCGCCCAACACCATGGCCTCGGGGATTCTGGCCAGGGCCGCCGGCACATGTTCACCGCGGGTCGCCACCGACACCATGCCCGCACCGCTGCGCAGCGCAGCCTGCGCGCTCAGCAGGATCGCTCCGCCATAACCGCGATCACCGCCGATCAGCAGCACATGGCCGAACTTGCCTTTATGGGAAGCAGGTCGCCGGAAGGCCAGACGCGGCAGATTAGCCGCCGTCAGGCGAAGGGCGCTGCGCGGTGCCGCCTCGAGCAGATGTGGATCGGCGTGCAGGTCGTTGAACACCAGCTCACCCACCACATCCGCCGCATCACCGGTGAATACCCCCAGCTTCAACCCGATGAACGTCACCGTCAGGTCGGCACACACCGCGCAGCCAAGCACACGACCGGTATCGGCGCACAGCCCTGAAGGGATATCCACCGCCGCAACCGGCAACCCGCTGGAGTTGATCGCGGCGATGGCGCTGGCATACGGCTCACGCACATCGCCGCCCAGTCCGGTGCCAAGCAAAGCATCCAGCACAATGCCGCGCAATCCGGATTGTGCGGTCCAGGGCTCGATGAGCACTTTTTCAGACACTGCCTCGGCATGGGCCAACGCTGCATCACCCTGCAAGCGCCGCGGATCCCCCACCGCCAGCACCCGCACTGTCCAACCGGCACGTTTGGCCAGCGCCGCCACCAGATACCCATCCCCGGCATTGTTGCCGTGACCGGCCAGCACGCTCATTTCTTTCGCTGTCGGCCATTGGCGAACCAAGGCCCGCCAGGTCGCATACGCTGCACGCTGCATCAATTCGAAGCCCGGTGTGCCGGCCGCGATCAGGCTCGCATCGAGGCTTCGCACTTGTGCAGCGCTGTACAGCGCGTCGGGTAATTCATCTTTAATGTGCGGCATGCGTCTTCGGGCTCCGATGTCTGGCAGAATTATACGCACCTCAGCTCCGGTTTCTCTCGCCTCATGCCCGCTATTACCACAGACCTGTCCGCCCTCGCCCAATCCATCAAGGACTGGGGCCGTGAGCTGGGCTTTCAACAAGTCGGCATCAGCGGCCTCGACCTGGCCGAGCATGAGCAGCATCTGGAGCGCTGGCTCGCCGCCGGCTACCACGGCGAAATGGACTACATGGGCGCCCACGGCAGTAAACGCTCGCACCCCGAAGAGCTGGTGCCGGGCACATTGCGCGTGGTGTCCCTGCGCATGGACTACCTGGCGGGCGACACCCACATGGCAAAAATGCTCGCCCAGCCGGAAAAAGCCTACGTCTCGCGTTATGCCCTGGGTCGCGATTACCACAAGTTGATCCGTAAACGCGTGCAACAATTGGCGGAAAAGATCCAGGCGGTCATCGGGCCTTTCGGCTATCGCGCATTCGTCGACAGCGCCCCGGTGCTGGAAAAAGCCATCGCCGAACAGGCCGGCCTGGGCTGGATCGGCAAAAACACTCTGGTTTTGAATCGCAAGGCAGGCAGTTATTTCTTCCTCGCCGAATTGTTCGTTGACTTGCCGCTGCCAGTAGACCCGCCCCACGTCACCGAACACTGCGGGCGGTGCAGCGCCTGCCTCGACATCTGCCCGACCAATGCCTTCGTCGGCCCCTATGTTCTGGATGCCCGACGTTGCATCTCCTACCTGACCATCGAACTCAAAGGCGCGATCCCTGAAGATTTGCGGCCACTGATCGGCAATCGGGTGTTCGGTTGCGATGATTGCCAGATTGTCTGCCCGTGGAACCGCTTCGCCCGTCCGTCCGGTGAAAGCGACTTCAAGCCGCGGCACAACCTGGACAACGCCGGGCTGGCGGAACTGTTCATGTGGGATGAAGAGAAGTTTCTCAGCAGTACCGAAGGCTCGCCGCTACGCCGGACCGGTTACGAAAACTGGTTGCGCAACCTGGCGGTGGGCCTGGGCAATGCGCCTTCAACGATTCCGGTGCTGGAAGCGCTGAAGGCGCGACGGGAACATCCTTCGCAACTGGTACGTGAACATGTCGAGTGGGCATTGCGCCAACATGCCGAACGTCAGGCTTCGTCGTTGTAGACGAACTTGGGCATTTCCCAGTGAAAACGGATCGCCAGCAAGCGCAGCAAAAATCCACCGAACAGGGTGATCAGAATCGATTGTTCATCGGGTAATTGCAGATAGATGCAGAGCATGTAGCACCACGCCGCCGCAAACGACACGCTGGCATAGAGCTCGCGCCGGAAGATCAGCGGAATATCATTGCAGAAAATGTCCCGCAGGATGCCGCCGAAGACGCCGGTGATCACCCCGCTGACCGAGGCCACCAACATGCCATGGCCCATTTCCAGGGCGGTGATGCAGCCGATCAGGGTAAAAGCCACCAGGCCCATGGCATCGAGCACCAGGAACAGTGAACGCAGATGGCGCATCCAACGCGCCGTGAACACCGTAATCATCGCGGCGACAGACGTCAGCACCAGGTATTCCGGGTGTTTGACCCAGGTCAGCGGGTAGTGCCCGAGCAGCACGTCGCGCACCGACCCGCCACCCAGCGCCGTGACACAAGCGATCAACACCACACCGAACCAGTCCATGCCACGACGCCCGGCAGACAGGGCACCGGTCATGGCTTCGGTGGTGATGGCGATCAGGTAGAGCATCAGCAGCATGGTGGCGATCCTTGCAAAAAGGCGCGCAGTCTACTCACTTCACCCTGGCACCAAAAGAGGGCGCCACTCGACCACTGGTGGCGACTGTGCCTAAGCCATCGTCGGAACGCCGCCCGGAGCAAGCTCGCTCCCACAGGTACAGCGCCGACCCTGTGGGAGCGAGCTTGCTCGCGATGGGGCCGGTACGGCCGGCTGTGAATCAGAACTTGATGAAATGCTTGCGATAGTGCTGCAACTCGGCAATGGATTCGCGGATGTCGTCCAGCGCCAGGTGGGTGCTGCCCTTCTTGAAGCTGTCGCGCACGTCCGGTGCCCAGCGCGCAGCCAGCTCTTTGAGCGTGGACACGTCGAGGTTGCGGTAGTGGAAGAAGCTTTCCAGGGATTTCATGTGGGTATAAAGGAAGCGACGGTCCTGGCAGATGCTGTTGCCACAGATCGGCGACTTGCCCTTCGGCACCCACTTCTCCAGGAAGGCGATGGTTTCGGCTTCGGCTTCGGCCATGCTGATGCGGCTGTCGCGAACCCGTTGGGTCAGCCCGGAACCGCCGTGTTGACGGGTGTTCCACTCGTCCATGCCGGCGAGGATTTCGTCGCTGTGGTGAATGGCGATCACCGGGCCTTCGGCCAGGGTGTTCAGGTCACTGTCGGTGACGATGGTGGCCATTTCGATGATGACGTCGGTGTCCGGGTTCAGACCGGTCATTTCCAGGTCGATCCAGATCAGGTTCTGTGGGTTTTGCATGTGTCGGCTCCTAGGCAATGCTGCGCAGTTTAGCCTAGGCCGGTGGCCGGGCGTGCTAAACTCGCGGCCGTTTTACCTAATCGCTGCATTCTTGATACGGAACACCCATGGCCAAACGCCAACTCAATCGTCGTCAAAACTGGCGCATCGAAAAGATTCAGGGCGAACGCGCTGCCCGCGCCGCCAAACGCGAGTCCTCCGCTGTCGAGGCGCTTGAGGGCGGCGATCTGGGCCCGGAACAGCACGGCCTGGTGATCGCGCACTTCGGTGTGCAGGTCGAGGTCGAGGCCCGCGACGGCGAACTGGCCGGCCAGGTGTTCCGTTGCCACCTGCGCGCCAACCTGCCGGCGCTGGTGACCGGCGATCAGGTGGTCTGGCGTGCCGGCAACCAGGGTATCGGCGTGATCGTGGCGCAACTGCCGCGCAACACAGAGCTGTGCCGCCCGGATAGCCGTGGTCAGCTCAAGCCTGTTGCGGCCAACGTCGACATGATCGTCATCGTGTTTGCACCGCTGCCCGAGCCCCACGCCAACCTGATCGACCGCTATCTGGTCGCAGCCGAACATGCGGGCATCAAACCGCTGTTGCTGCTGAACAAGTTCGACCTGATCGATGACAACAACGCCCCGGCGCTGAATGCCTTGCTCGCGGTGTACCGCACCCTCGGCTATCCGGTGCTGGAAGTGTCGGCGCACCACGGCAATGGTATGGAGCAGTTGCAGAAGCAACTCGACGGGCGCATCAGCGTGTTCGTCGGTCAGTCCGGTGTCGGCAAGTCGTCGCTGGTCAACAGCCTGCTGCCGGATGTCGAAACCCGCGTCGGCCCGTTGTCCGAGCTGTCCGGCCAGGGCACTCACACCACCACCACCGCGCGGTTGTTCCACTTCCCCGGCGGCGGTGAGTTGATCGACTCCCCGGGCATCCGCGAATTCGGCCTGGGCCACGTCAGCCGTGCCGATGTCGAGGCCGGCTTCATCGAATTCAACGACCTGCTCGGCACCTGCCGCTTCCGTGACTGCAAGCATGACCGCGAACCCGGTTGCGCCCTGCTCAAGGCCCTGGAAGACGGCCGCGTGCAGCAGCAACGGATGAACAGCTACCGTTCGATCATCGCCAGCCTGCCGGAAAACGGCTATTAAACAGACGTACCGACCGCCCTGCCTTCAGCGGGGCGGCCGGCGGCTGGGTCTTCCCCTGCTTGAACATCAGACCTTTCTGTAAGACCCCCGCACCGGCGCTTGTAGGGCATTTCTCTTTAAGTCACATCCCCTTGTAGCCGCCAGCCAATAGCCTAGCTTCAGACCCTCTTCGCACTCCAGCGACTCCGAGGGACACCCATGCAAACCTACCACCTGTTCATCAGCCATTCGTGGAACTACTCCGACGCCCACGACAATCTCGTGCGCCTGCTCAACGCCAAGCCTGGCTTCACCTACAAGAATTTTTCGGTGCCACCGGACAACCCGATTGTCGGCGCGAAAACCGACAAACAACTTGAGGATGCCATCGAAAACAAGATTCGCCCGTGTTCGGCGGTATTGATCATGGCCGGGATGTATTCCACCTACAGCAAGTGGATCAACAAGGAAATCGAGATCGCCAAGCGCATGGGCAAGGTGATCATCGCGATCAAGCCGTTCGGTGCAGAGCGGATTTCCACGGTGGTACGTGACGCGGCACATGCCGAATGTGCGTGGAACACCAACAGCATCATCACCGCGATTCGCCAGCATACGGCGGTGTAACCATGCGCAAGGGACTGTTTATCGGCATCAACGACTACACCCACGTTTCGCGCCTGAGCGGTTGCAGCAATGACGCCATGGCCATGGCCTCGGTGCTGAAGACCGACGCCAATGGCGATCCGAACTTCAAGAACATAGTGCTGACATCCGCCGAGGACTACCTGAGCCGGGAAAAACTCGAGAACCAGATCCGCGAGCTGTTTGCCGGGGACTGCAATGTCGCGCTGCTGTATTTCGCCGGCCACGGCAGCTTCGATACCGACACCGACGAAGGCATGTTGATCCCGCAGGATTACAAGAGCGCCAAGGACGGGATTCGCCTGAGCGACATTCTCAACTGGGCGAGCAAGGCCACGAAGATCAAAAACAAAGTGATCATTCTCGATTGTTGCCAGAGCGGCTCGGCCGGCGAACTGCGCGCCTTGCGCAGTGAAGGCAGTGTGGTCGGCGAAGGCATGACCATTCTGACTGCCTGTAAAAAGGAAGAACCGGCGATGGAGGGCGCGCAACACGGCGTGTTCACCGGATTGTTGCTCCAGGCCCTGCACGGCGGCGCCGCGAACATCCTGGGCAAGATCACCCCCGGCAGCCTTTATTCGTTTGTCGACAACGCGCTTGATGCCTGGGAACAGCGTCCGGTGTTCAAGACCAACGTCTCGCAGTTCATTTCCCTGCGCGAAGTATCGCCGCTGATCCCCAAGGAAATCCTGCGCAAACTCCCCGAATGGTTTGCCGAAGCCGAGTCGGTGTACCCCCTCGCCCCCAGCTTTGAGCCCACCGAACCTGAATTCAACCCGGAGCACGGCGAAGTCTTCGCCCAGCTGCAAAAGTGCAACCGCCACAGCCTGGTCGAACCGGTAGACGCCGAGCACATGTACTACGCCGCCATTCACGCCACCGGCTGCCGCCTCACCGCCCTCGGCGCCTATTACCGCGAACTCGCGATCAAGGGACATTTCTGATGCCAGTGTTTATCAGCTACCGCCACATGGATCGCGCCCTCGCGGTCAAAATCAACACGCGCCTGATCCAGGCCAACATCAAGACCTACCTCGACGTACTGGATGCCGAATCCCAGACCACTGATGACATCACCGGGGTGATCACCCGCAACATCAGCGAATGCACGCACCTGCTGGCGGTGGTGTCGGAGAAAACCGCCCTGTCCTGGTGGGTACCGTTCGAAATCGGCGAGGCGACCATCACCAACCGGCGCATCTGCTCGTTCAAGACCGGCCCGACCGAGCTGCCGCTGTACCTCGATAAATGGCCGAAGCTGACCAGCGACCGGGACATCGAGTTCTTTATCGATGCTTATCGCACCGAGTCGATGCTCAAGCGCTCGATGTCACTGGATTCGGTGAACGGTAGCGAGTCGGTGCGCAGCGTCAACAAATCCAATGCGGATCGCTTTCACGCCGAGCTCAAGTCCCGAATCATCCGTGGGTTTTAACGTAGAAAACGCCAATAAAAAAGCCGACATCGCTGTCGGCTTTCTTGTCGGTCACTGCTTGGGCGGTTCAGCCGGTTTGGCTGGCTCGCCCGGCTTCAGCGCCGGGTTATCAAACAGGTTCAGACGCTCACGCAGTTCGTGAGCCGGCAGCGGTTCCTTGTCCGCCGGCAACGCATTCGGGTCGACCGGTGTAGCCGGTGCGGCTCCCGGAGCCGCCGAACCTTGCGGCGCATTAGGAGCAGGCTCCACACCTTGCGAACCTTCGATCGCACGCTGGGCTTTCTTGGTCAGCACCACGATGTCGATACGACGGTTCACCGGGTTGAACGGATGCTCGCGATCGAACAGGGCCGACGAGGCATAACCGACCACCCGTGCCACCTGCGCTTCCGGATAGCTGCCCGCCACCAGCGCACGACGCGCGGCGTTGGCACGGTTGGCCGAAAGCTCCCAGTTACCGAAATCGCCGGTGCCGGTATACGGCTTGGCGTCGGTGTGGCCGCTGATGCTGATCTTGTTCGGCACCGCTTTGATGGTGTCGGCCAGAGCCAGCAGGATGTCTTCGAAATACGGTTTCAGACGAGCCGACCCCGAGTCGAACATCGGGCGGTTTTCTGCGTCCATGATCTGGATACGCAGGCCGTCCTGCGTGATTTCGAACAGGATCTGATCCTTGAACTTCTGCAGTTGCGGGTTCTCTTCAACCTTGTTCTGCAGTTCTTGCAGCAACAGTTCGAGGCGTTCTTTCTCGACCTGCTCGGCCATGCCTTCAACCTGGTCGGTATCGATGGTGACCTTGTCCGGCTGCGGCTGGGACTTCACTTCGGGGTTGAGGGTGTTTTCCGGCGCCAGGGTCGGGGTGCCGCCCAGATCGATGATGTACGGCGTGCCGCTTTCGGAAAAACCGATCGGGTCCTTGAAGTAACCGGCGATGGCAATCTTCTGTTCCGGCGTGGCGGTGGACAGCAGCCACAACACCAGGAAGAACGCCATCATCGCTGTGGCGAAGTCCGCGAAGGCGATTTTCCAGGCGCCTCCGTGGTGTCCGCCGGCGATGCGCTTGACGCGCTTGATGATTATCGGCTGATTGTTTTCCATAACCTAAGTGCTCTGTCTCACAAATACTGTTCCTTTTTGGCAGTGCCTGTTGTCGCCATACCGCGTTGCCGCTCCTCGCCATAGCGGGCTATGACTCGTCGCGGCGCCTTGTCTGGCAACAACAGTCACTTGCCAAAAAAGGAACGTATTTGCGAAACAAAGCACTAACGACCGCGAACCGCTTGTTCCAGCTCGGCGAAGCTTGGACGGTGCGCCGGGTACAGCACCTTGCGTCCGAACTCCACGGCCAGCGATGGCGGCATGCCGGAAGCCGAAGCCACCAGCGAGGCCTTGATGGCTTCGTAGACGTTCAGTTCTTCCTTGGCATCGTGGGCCAGGGAATGGGCCAGCGGGCCGAAGAAGCCGTAGGCGGCGAGAATACCGAAGAAGGTCCCCACCAGTGCCGCACCCACGTGCAGGCCGATAGATTTCTGATCGCCCTCCCCCAGCGAAGCCATGGTCACCACGATCCCCAGTACCGCCGCGACTATACCGAAACCGGGCATGGCGTCGGCGATGCCGTTCACGGCGTGGGATGGGTGTTCCAGGTCTTCCTTGAGGCTGAACAGTTCCATGTCGAACAAGCCTTCCAGCTCGTGCGGAGCCATGTTGCCGGAGGACATGATGCGCAGGTAATCGCAGATGAACGCGGTCATGCGCTCGTCCTTGAGAACAGTCGGGTACTTGGCGAAGATCGGGCTCGCGGCGGCATCTTCGATGTCGCCTTCGATGGCCATCATGCCTTCGCGGCGGCTCTTGTTGAGGATCTCGTAGATCAGGCCCAGCACTTCAAGGTAGAAGCCATGATTGAAACGCGAGCCGAACATGCTCAGGGACTTCTTGAGCACGTGCATCGTCATGTGGCCGGGGTTGGCCTGCAAGAATGCGCCGAGGGCGGCACCGCCGATGATCATGACCTCGAAAGGCTGGATCAGGGCGGCAATCTTGCCGTGGGAAAGCACGTATCCGCCGAGCACGCTCGCGAATACGACGATGATGCCGATAATTTTAGCCATAGGTTAGGGGAGCACTTACTGAGTCGGGTTCAAGGTCATATTCGGAAGTTAAAAAATCTCTTCTTCTCCTTATCGGCAAAACTGCGCCAGACTATAGGCAGTTCAGGCGAAAAACTGATTTGACCCCATCCGGGCCCAGGTAATGTTGACGATGATCGCCTCCCACCATGGTTAACGAAACGAACGTTCCAACCCCGAAACCGACCACTCTCGAAGGCTGGGTCAAGCTTCTCGATGGCGTACGCCTGCCGGTTCCGCAAGCCAGCCACGACCGTGTCTGCAAAGCCATTGGCGACAATCGCAGCTCGCTGCGCGATATCGCCGACCTCATGCAAGGCAGCCCGGCCCTGGCCTTGAGCGTGATTCGCGAAGCCAACCGGCACACCCATGGCGGCATGACCGAGCCTGCGGAAAACCTCGAGATCGCGATCAATCGCCTCGGCCTGAAGCGCACCGAAGAACTGCTTGCGCGGCTTCCCGCCGAACCCCAGTCCGAGATTCCCAAAGTCTTGCGTCAGCTGCAGATGATCAGCCGGCACGCCACGCAACAGGCCAACGGTTTTTTTGCCAGTCGCCTGGCACGCCTGTGGCAGGACATCCACTGGGGCAGCCTGCTGTTTCTATCGCCCCTGTGGCCTTTGGCGCTGACTCATCCGAAACTGCTCGAAGAGTGGGAGCTGCGGGTCATCCATAAAGGTGAGTCGGCACGCAAAGTCGAACAGCAACTGTTTGGTGTACGCCTGCTAAACATCGGCCAGGCGCTGGTGGAGGTCTGGCGATTGCCGATCTGGGTGCAGCAGGGTTATCGCCTGTTGCTCACCGAGCAGCGGGAACTGGTGAAAGTCCTGCGCATCGCCCGTGACAGTGAGCATCCATTACGCCAGCAGAACCGTCTCGATGACGATCCGACCCTGCGTCGCTGGCTCAATCAGCCGGCCAACACAGTGCTACTGGCCAACGGGCTGGCGCTGTCGGCGCAACACGCCTGGGACAGCCCGCACAGTGAGCGCTGGCAATTCCTGACCAGCCTTTACCTGCAAATGCCGATGGACGAGGTGCAACAGCAACTGCACCAGCAAGCCGCCAACAGCGCACGCCAACACGCCATGCCCGACCTCTGGCACCCTGCCGAATCGCTGATCTGGCCGTGGGGTATGAACCGTGTCCACGCAGGCTTGCTGCCGGCAGCGGCACCCAGCGCCGAAGACCTGGCGAAGTGGCGCAAACAATGTGCCGAATTGCTGGTCGAGCCGAGTCGCTTCACCAATGCCATACACCTGACCATCGCCGCCCGGGACGCCCTGGTGGCCTGCGGCATGCGTCGGGTGATGATCCTGATGGCCGACCGCACTCATGCCAACCTGCGCGTGCACCAGACGGTCGGCCTGCCGAAGGAAGCGGCCGGGTTGAACTTCGTGGTCAGCCAGAGCAACGTCTTGCAACGCCTGCTCGCGCAACAGGCCCAAGTGCGCCTGACACCAGCCAACAACGCGCAATTCTCGGCCCTGCTGCCCAACGGCCTGCGCTCACAGTTCAGCGGTGAACACCTGCTGCTGCGTTCACTGGTCAACAATGGCCGGGTGATCATGATCGTCGTGGCGGATCAAGGCGGCGGGCCCTTTTCGGAAATTTCCGTACAGGCCTTCGGCAAAACCGCACAGTGCATCGAGAAAGCCCTGCACAGCTTTAGCCACCGTGGCCAATAAGCTGCGTTACAATCCTCCCTTTTGTGCTCTGGAGACCTCACATGTCTGACTTCTCTGGCTTGCCGCTGGTGATCGAGCCGAGCGACTTGCTCCCTCGCCTCGACGCCCGCGAACTGATTCTGGTGGACTTGACCAGTCCCGCCCGCTACGCCGAAGGGCACATTCCCGGCGCGCGCTTTGTCGATCCGAAACGCACGCAGCTCGGCCAGGCCCCCGCACCGGGGCTGATGCCCCCGCAGGCAGCACTCGAAACGCTGTTTGGTGAACTGGGACACAACCCCGACGCGGTCTACGTGGTGTATGACGACGAAGGCGGCGGTTGGGCCGGGCGCTTCATCTGGCTGCTGGATGTCATCGGCCACAGCAAGTACCACTATATAGATGGCGGCCTGCGGGCCTGGCTGGCGGAAGGTTTGCCCATGTCGATCCAGATCCCGCCACCCGTGGGCGGCCCGGTTCCACTGACCTTGCACGATGAACCCACCGCCACCCGCGAATACCTGCAAAGCCGTCTCGGCGCCGCCGACCTGGCAATCTGGGATGCTCGCGGACCGCTGGAGTACTCCGGCGAGAAAGTCCTCGCAGCCAAGGGCGGGCACATTCCCGGCGCGGTCAATTTCGAATGGACCGCCGGCATGGATCAGGCGCGCCAGTTGCGCATCCGCACCGACATGCAGCAGATCCTCGAACAACTCGGGATCAGCAAAGACAAAGAAGTGATTACCCACTGCCAGACTCACCATCGTTCTGGCTTCACCTATCTGGTGGCCAAGGCTCTCGGTTATCCGCGGGTCAAAGGCTACGCCGGCTCCTGGGGCGAATGGGGCAACCATCCCGATACCCCGGTAGAAATTTAAGATTTTTAAGGACCGTTAATGAACAAGCGTCTGTTTCTCCTCGGCCAGTACCTGCTGCCCCACAACTTGCTCTCGCGACTGGCCGGCTGCATTGCCGAATGCCGCGTGCGCTGGTTCAAGAATGCCTTTACCGCCTGGTTCGCCAAGCGTTACCAGGTGGACATGTCCCAGGCGTTGGTCGAAGACCTGACCGCCTACGAACACTTCAACGCGTTCTTCACCCGTGCGCTGAAAGACGGTGCCCGTCCGCTGGACGTAACCCCGGGCGCGATCCTCAGCCCGGCCGACGGCGCGATCAGCCAGCTCGGCCCGATCGAGCACGGTCGTGTGTTCCAGGCCAAGGGCCACAGCTTCAGCGTGCTGGAACTGTTGGGTGGCGATGCGGCAAACGCTGCGCCGTTCATGGGTGGCGACTTCGCGACCATCTACCTGTCGCCGAAGGACTACCACCGCGTGCACATGCCACTGGCTGGTACCCTGCGCGAGATGGTCTACATCCCGGGTCGCCTGTTCTCGGTCAACCAGACCACCGCTGAAAACGTTCCGGAACTGTTCGCCCGCAACGAGCGCGTGGCGTGCATTTTCGACACCGAACGCGGGCCGATGGCCGTGGTGCTGGTGGGTGCGATGATCGTGGCTTCGATTGAAACCGTCTGGGCCGGTCTGGTGACGCCGCCGAAGCGCGAGCTGAAAACCTTCCGCTACGACGAAGCCGCACGCGCGCCGATCCACCTGGAAAAAGGCGCAGAACTGGGTCGCTTCAAGCTGGGTTCGACCGCTGTCGTGCTGTTCGGGCCGGATCAGGTGAAGTGGGCTGAAGAAATGACCGCCGGTACAGCGGTGCAGATGGGTCAGGGCATGGGCTCACCGAAGGCCTGATTTGTACGCAAACCTGTAGGAGCGAGCCTGCTCGCGATGAGTGAATAGGCGACGCGTGCATTCAGAAAGCCCGCGTCATCGTTAACGTCCATCGCGAGCAGGCTCGCTCCTACAGTTGTTTTAGAGCTGGCCGTCGCGATCGCGGAAGCCCAGCAAGTACAACACACCATCCAGACCCAGGGTCGAAATCGCCTGCTTGGCCGACTGCTTGACCAGCGGCTTGGCGCGAAATGCCACGCCCAACCCGGCAATCGCCAGCATCGGCAGGTCGTTGGCACCGTCGCCGACCGCAATGGTCTGCTCCAGGCGCAAACCTTCCTTGTGCGCCAGTTCCTTCAGCAAATCGGCCTTGCGCTGCGCATCGACAATCGGCTCGACCGCCACGCCGGTGACTTTGCCGTCGACCACTTCCAGCTCGTTGGCAAACACGTAGTCGATACCCAGCTTGGCCTGCAATTGCTTGGCGAAGTAGGTGAAGCCGCCCGACAGAATCGCAGTCTTGTAGCCCAGGCGCTTGAGCTCGGCGAACAGGGTTTCGGCGCCTTCGGTCAGGCGTAGCGAGGCACCGATGGAATCCAGTACATTGACGTCCAGACCTTTGAGCAAGGCCAGGCGCTCCTTGAAGCTGGCGCGAAAATCCAGCTCACCGGCCATCGCCCGTTCGGTGATTTCCGAAACCTTGTCACCCACACCGGCCGCCTTGGCCAGTTCATCGATCACTTCGGCTTCGATCAGCGTTGAATCCATGTCGAACACCGCCAGGCGACGGTTGCGCCGGAACAGCGAATCTTCCTGGAAGGCGATGTCGACGTTCAGTTCCTGGGCAACGCTGAGGAATTCGGCACGCAGCGCCTGCGGATCAGCCGCCTCGCCACGCACGGAAAACTCGATGCAACCCTTGCCCTTGTCGGCCGGCGTATCCAGCGGCATACGCCCGGACAGACGATCGATGTGGTCGATGTTCAGGCCATATTTGGCGGTGATCGAACTCACGGCCTGCAACTGCCCGGCTGTCACCTTGCGGGTCAACAGGGTCACGATGTGGCGTTTTTTACCCTGGTTGCCGACCCACTGCTGGTAATCCTCTTCGGACACCGGCGTGAAACGCACCTGTTGATCGAGCTCGTACCCCTTGAACAGGATGTCCTTGAGCACGGACTTGCCTTGTTCGGTGTCGGGAATTTCAACCAGGATGCCGAACGACAAGGTGTCGTGGATCACCGCCTGACCGATGTCGAGAATGTTCACACCACCCTGGGCCAGAACGCCGGTAATGGCCGCAGTCAGACCCGGACGGTCGACTCCCGTGATGTTTATCAGGACGATTTCGCGCAAGGCGCACCCCCGCAGGTGGAAAAAAAACGCATTCTACCCACTTTCAGTGACCATCGGGCACCGCGAGCGCTTTGACGGCCTAGGGCCTGTCGCTATACTGCGCGTCAACTTCACGGACAAAAGAGCCGAGCTCAAGTGAACCGGCCCACGCCAGTAAAAACCGACAACTTCTTCCTGCTGATCTTCCGGGCACTGCGCCACCGCCGTGTACCGATTGCATTGCGCATCGCCAGCCATAACGTGATCCTGGTCGCCCTGGCCCTGGTCATCTATGCCGGTGTGATGGGCTTGCAGTTCAAGCAGGCCATGCACGAGCAGGCGGATGCGCTGGGCGAAAGCCTGACTACGCAGACGGCCACCTCGGCCACCGAGCTGTTGGTGTCCAACGACATCCTCAGCCTCAACGTGCTGCTCAACAACCTGACCAAGAACAAACTGGTGGCTCACGCTGCCATCTACAGTCCGGACAACCGTATCCTTGCCGAGTCCGGCCAGCGCCCCAAGCATGGCCTGCTGGGCGAAGCCGAGGGCATGTACCAGAGCAAGATCACCTTCCAGGACGTGACTGCCGGGCAATTGCGTATCAGTCTGGACATGGACCAGTTCCAGCAGCCGATGACCATCAGCCTGCAGAGCATGGGCATTTTGAGCGCCATCCTGCTGGCCCTGTCTCTGGCCTTGAGCCTGCGCATGGGGCGTTATCTCTCCACGCCGCTGCTGCAATTACGGGTGTGGCTGCGCAATATCGATGAATACACCCCGGCCACCGACCGCCAGGACGAAATCGGTGACCTGGCGCGCCAACTGCACGCCAACTTCGCCCCGGAGCCCGCCCCAGTGCCGGAACCGGAGCCGGAACCAGAATTCGACGACATGGATGACGAGGCCGACCCGGCCTTCGAAGTCCGTAACCTGCGCGACCCGAGTTTCGACGAGAGCCGCCCCGTAGCCGCGCTCAAGCCAGCGCCACGGCAAATCGTCAGCACCGTCGAAGACGACGATGACGAAGACCCGTTCGCCGATCTGCGCGACGAGTCGCTGGACAGCACCCCACAACCGGTGATCCGCAAGGCCACGCCGAGCGTGCCGCAACACAGCGCGGTGCTGGCAGTGCAGTTGGGCTCCCAGGAGCAACTGCGACGCCTGCCGCGGGCGCGGCTTGAAGAACTGCTCGAACGCTATCGCGATTGTCTCGACCAGGCCGCTTCGCTGTATCAAGGCGAAGTGGAGACCTTGAACGACGGCAGCACGCTGATGCTGTTCCACACGGAAGACTGCGGTGACGATTACCTGACCAACGCCATTTGCTGTGGCGAGCTGCTGCGGGCCCTCGGCCACCAGTTGCAGATCGAAGTCGCGGACAGCGGTATCACCCTGCAATTGCAGCTGGGCCTGACACTCGGTGACGAACTGTTCGGCCTGAGCCAGATCGACCTGCTGCTGACCGACTCCGCCCAGGACGCCCTGGCCCTGTCGCAACACAGCCGCAACCTGCTGCTGGTGGAGCGCAAGATCAGCGACGACGCGTTGATCCGCCAGCGTGCACGGATCCGCCCGATTGCCAGCCCTGAAGGTGCATGCTGCGTGGAGCGGTTGATGGAGCCGTATCCGTCGATGCTTGAACGGCAATTGGCGCGGATGCATGAGCGCCGGGCTTAAGCCTTGACCCCGATGTGAAGAAGCCCGCAGATGAGCGATCGTCTGCGGGCTTTTCATTGCCTGGATGGGCCTCATCGCGAGCAAGCTCGCTCCCACATTGGTCTCTGTGAATACAATTCTTGCGTACGACCCCGCCCCCTAATGAAATGGCTACCCCCGCCGCCCCCTGTGATCGACCACTAAGCTTTCACAGGGGGCTTATCGGAGATCATTGCCATGAGCAAAGTAGCTATTGCCGCCATCGATCTGGGAAAACACACCTTTCATCTACATGCACAGGATGATCGTGGTCACGAGCTGTACCGCAAAAAATTCAATCGGGTAGCGCTCATGCAGCACCTGATGAACCTTGAGCCCTGCACTGTCGTGATGGAGGCCTGCGGC
>NZ_JBFUHY010000035.1:0-45723 GCF_056402155.1 Pseudomonas sp. P4_C1 | reverse complement strand
AATCGAGTAGGAGGCGGATTTACATCCGCCGTCCTCTCACACCACCGTACGTACGGTTCCGTATACGGCGGTTCAGGTTAAGCGGTTAAGCCGGGTTATCGTGTCCAGTATTGAGACCAGCCCGAGTCGATCCCAGAGTTTCTTCGGCAGCGCCTGATTCATATGGGGTGCTCCCGAATTCCACCAAGGGCCTCGACCGTTGAATGCTGAGTGACAAGCACGGGCTTCGTTGAGCCCTAGACGCATCAAGTTGCGCGCCCTCGTCGAGGGCTGCTTCCATTGGCGCCAGATGATACAGCGAAGTTTGTGACGCACCCAGCCATCAAGATACTCAAGTGGCCGCTTGCTCTGACTCAGCTTGAAGTAGCCAGCCCAACCGCGCAGTACGGGGTTTATCCGCTCGATGACGCTCGCCACTTTGTGGCTTCGCGTTGTGCGCAGCAGGCTTCGGAGTCGGTCGCGTAGGCGATCCAGACTCATCGTTGCCACTCTTAGTCTCGGCTGTTGATGCCAGCTCATCCCATAGCCCAAGTAATCACACATCCACGACCCGGCTACTCGGCTCTTTTCCCGGTTCAGCGTCAGTTTCAGGCGCTCGCTCAGGAAACGCTCAACGCTGGCCATCACCCGTTCACCTGCTCGACGACTGCGCACATAAATGTTCGCGTCATCGGCATACCGCACGAAGCGATGGCCCCGCCGCTCCAATTCACGATCAAGTTCGTTGAGCAGGATATTCGACAGCAACGGCGAGAGCGGGCCGCCTTGCGGCGTCCCTTCCTGCCGTCGGCTGACGAGGCCGCCTGACATCGTTCCCGCTTCGAGGTAGCGACGGATCAGCGTGAGGACGCGTTTGTCTTCGATTTGACGCGCAACATGGGCCATCAGAACATCATGGTTGACCCGATCAAAGAACTTCTCCAGATCGAGTTCCACGCACCAGCGGTGACCCGCCGCCGCGTGGGCACGGGCCGTTTCGATAGCTTGATGAGCGCTTCTGCCCGGACGAAAGCCGTAGCTGTAGTCCGAGAACAGCGGATCAAAGATAGGTGTGAGCTGTTGCAGCAAAGCCTGTTGGATCAGGCGATCCACGACACAGGGAATGCCCAGTTGCCGTGTTCCGCCTTTGGGTTTGGGGATGTCGACGGCGCGTACACCTTGCGGTTGGTACTCGCCGGCCAGCAACCGGGCCTTGAGGATCGGCCAATACTGTTTCACGTAGCCTGCCAATTGGTCGACCGTCATGCCATCGGCACCCGGTGCGCCCTTGTTGCTGACTACGCGTTGATACGCACGCTTGAGGTTGGCCGGTGCAAGCACCCGCGCCATCAGCGTGTCCGGCTCCGCGTTCGTCCACGTCACAGACGCCGTCGATGCTTGCGCCCTGTCAGCCGTCATCCTCGGATACCGTCCGGGACTTGGGGTAACAGTTTTCTCTGGGAGAATATTCTGCGTTTCAACATTCGACGAGACTCTGACGCCTACTGGCGGCATAACCTGTTCGGCCCTTGGTGACGGGGTTATTCGCCACTTACTACGGCTTCGGCTGACTTCTGCACGCTCATCCCGTCGCCTCTCGACGCTCGGTAGCACAATGGCAAACGTGCAGATCTCCCAGGGTAATTCGCGCGACCTTCCTGCTTATGCCTGTCGGATCTACGTCACAGCGTTCTGTGCAAGTATCGGGCTTTGAAGATGCTTGCCTTCTTACCCCGCTGCGCCGCCTCTATCCGCTTCCTGTTCGTCAGGCCAGCATTTTGCCTCGGGCTTCCTTCAGATTCGCAGTCACCCGCGACACCCTTGCCTCTGGCTAACACTTCCCCTTGCCGGGTGTGTAGAGGACTTTCACCTCCAAGTCACCAGCGAGGCCACCACAGCCAAGCTGGTTGCGCTTACGCGCAACGCGCCATGCCTGGCGCACAAACAAAACGGGCCTGCAATGCAGGCCCGTTTTCATGGGAAGGTAAAAAAGTGAATCAGGTGTCAGCCGTTAAGTGCTGCCTGTTCGTTCTCAAGAAACTCTTCTTCCAGCAGATGGTCGGCATGGGCGCCACTCTCGATGGGCACCACATTGGCTCGTTTGCCGCGCAATTTGCCGAACATATGCTCCAGCGCATGTTCAAGCTTGGTGGCCGCTCCGTCGATCGCCTGCTCCATGGTGGAGGCTTTATGGGTGACGGAAACCGGTTGATGGCCTTTTGGCCGCGCCTCCAGTTGGCAGCGCATGTCGTGGGGACCCGGCTTGTCGCCGTTCTCGTCCCGCAGGTGAACCTCGACTCGTGTCAGGTCCTCTTCGTAGCGTTCGAGCGTGCTCTCAATGGTCGTACGTACCCACTCCTCCAGTCGTTTACTGCCTTGAATATGGTTATCGCTATTGACTTGGATTTGCATAGTTCATCCCTTATTTCAGCTAGCTCGCGAGAGGCCGGTCAGCTAAGCCCTTGGGCGTCGTCACCGTGACCTCTTACTTACACAATCGGTCTGTACGCTGAACAATTCAACCCCTGAAAAAAGATAAATATTCATACGCAAAAAAAGCCGGACAACGAGCAAAAGCACTGTTACTGTCGGGAGTTGGGTCGCCCTGCTCTTACGTAATAATTGCTCACATTTGCCGCTCCCCCAACGGGTGCAAGCTGCGAAAAGCGCCCGCCTCCTCCACCAACCAATCGTGCACCGCGCGCACACCCGGATGGCTCAATGCCCCTGGTGCGTAAAGCAGCATGTAGCGCTTGTGATTGGGCACCGCCAGGCCGAACGGCACGATCAACGCCCCACGCTCCAGCTCATCGTTGAGCAGTGTCCGTCGGGCAATCGCCACCCCCATCCCGGCGATGGCCGCTTCGATCGTCAGGTGATTGCGATTGAAGGTATGCCCGCGTCGCACATCCGCCCCCTCGAAGCCGATGGCGTTGAGGTAAAACTCCCATTCCGCGTACTCATAGCTGCCGCGCCAGGCGGTGATGTCGTGCAGCAAGGGGAAGTGCATCAGGTCTGCCGGACCGTGCAGCGGCGGACGACCGCGCAACAGGCTCGGCGCGCACACCGGAAAAATCTGCTCATCGAGCAAGGCTGTGGATAACAGGCCGGGGTAACTGCCGTCGTTCAGGTCGATCGCCAGGTCGAAGTCGCCTTCATGCAACGGTACGCTGCTGTCCTCGGCTACCAGGCGCAACTGAATATCCGGAAAACGCTGCTGCAAACGCGGCAGGCGCGGCGTCAGCCATTTGCTCAGGAACGACGGAATCGAACGTACCCGCAGAATCCCGCTGATCATGCCCGCATCCAGTCGCCGCAATTCCGCGTCGATGCTGCCAAATGCCTCGTTGACGGTAATGGCCAGGCGCTGGCCCTCGGCGCTCAACTCGACTCCGCGGGCGCGACGGTGGAACAGGCGAAAACCCAGGCGCTCTTCCAGCTGGCGGATCTGCTGGCTGACGGCTCCCGGGGTGATGTGCAGTTCCTCGGCGCAACGGGTGAACGACAGGTGCCGTGCGGCACAGGCAAACACGTTCAGCCAGACATACGTCTGGGCGTGTAATTGACGACTCATCGTTTAGTCCTGCTAAAGGATGTCTTAGGAATTTTCGTTGGTCACGCAGGATCGTGACAGGCAGTATCGCCCAAATTGCGCTTGTCCTACAGAAATGGCAGCGATTTCCCTTCCATTGCATGTACAGGCTTTAGCATGACTATCAGTGTTTTCGATCTCTTCAAAGTCGGCATCGGCCCGTCCAGTTCCCATACCGTCGGTCCGATGCGCGCCGCCGCAACCTTTGCCCAAGCGCTGGTCGATCAGGGTTTTCTGGCTGATGTGCGACGAGTGGAAATCCGCCTCTACGGTTCTCTGTCAGCGACCGGTGTCGGCCACGCAACGGACCGCGCCTGCGTCATGGGCCTGATGGGCGAATGGCCCGACCGCATCGATCCCACCACCATCGACAGCCGCATTCACACCCTGCGCGAAACCGGTCAGTTGCCTCTGGCAGGCATTGCGGACATTGCCTTCGACTGGCAACGCGATCTCCTGCTGCTAGACGAAAGCCTGCCCTACCACCCCAACGCCATGTCCCTGACAGCTTTCGGTGAAACCGGCCAATTGTTCGAGCAAACGTACTACTCGGTTGGCGGAGGTTTCATCATTGAAGCGGCTGAAGCCGAATCCGGTATCGCACCGGCTGGCGATGTGGTGCTGCCTTACGATTTCTCCAGCGCCGCCGAGCTGCTCAAACTGTGCAACCAGCACGGGCTGCGGGTGAGCGAACTGATGATGGCCAACGAACGGGCTTGGCGCAGTGACACGCAGATCCGCCAGGGCCTGCTGAATATCTGGTCGGTGATGCGTGAATGCGTCGAGCAAGGCTTGCGCCACGAAGGCGTCCTGCCCGGCGGTCTGAATGTTCCACGTCGAGCAGCGAAACTGCATCGCAGCCTGCAGGAAATCGGCAAGCCGAATGTCATTACGTCCACTTTGTCGGCAATGGAATGGGTCAACCTGTACGCCCTTGCCGTCAACGAAGAAAACGCAGCCGGCGGGCGCATGGTCACGGCGCCGACCAACGGCGCGGCAGGGATCATTCCGGCGGTGCTGCACTACTACATGAAATTCAATGCCGATGCGTCTGACGACGACGTAGTCGCGTTCTTCCTGGGTGCAGCGGCCGTCGGCATCCTGTGCAAGAAAAACGCTTCGATCTCCGGGGCCGAAGTCGGTTGTCAGGGTGAAGTCGGCTCCGCCTGCGCCATGGCCGCCGCGGGCTTGGCAGAGGTGCTTGGCGCCACCCCGGAGCAGCTGGAAAACGCCGCCGAAATCGGCCTGGAACACAACCTCGGCCTCACCTGCGACCCGGTTGGCGGACTGGTGCAAGTGCCGTGCATCGAACGCAACGCAATCGCCGCAGTGAAAGCCATCAACGCCACGCAAATGGCCCTGCGTGGCAACGGCCAGCACTTCATTTCCCTGGACCGGGTGATTCGCACCATGCGCGACACCGGCGCCGACATGCACGACAAGTACAAAGAGACGTCACGGGGCGGACTGGCGGTGAACTGGGTGGAATGTTGATCGCTTTGGAGGCACGTCGAGGTTTATTGCCCTGAAACGTGCAGAAAACGCGGCCCCCGTAGGAGCGAGCTTGCTCGCGATGGTTGTGAACGATAACGCACCAAACCAGATGGTTTGCGGCGCCTGAAGGTTATTCGCGAGCAGGCTCGCTCCTACAGAACGTGTTTTCTGTCCGACAATTTTGTCGGCATGCCCCTTGCTACATCCTTGCTGGAACAATGATGGCGAGATGGCCGGTGGTCAGGCATTGCGAACCAACCCGATCACGGCCGGTCAACAACTGCACGTTCAATCAGGCGGTGACGCATCATGGACAACCCTTTCCAGCTCATTACCGATGCTTTTGCAGCGGATTACCAGATCAACCTGAGCATTCAAGGCCTGGACGGCAGCATCATGCTGACGCTTTCCAACAGTGGCCGCGTGGTGGCCAAACGCATGATCAGCGCCGAACAACGCAATGACCCCCAACGTCTCAAGCGTCTGGTTCAAAGCATTCAATTCGGCATTGCCATCGAACAAGGCGACAGTGCCGTGGCCATCCTCGAATCCATGACCGATGGCGGCACGCGCAACCTGCCGCCACCCTCCACCAAAGGCCGGCCCCGACCCGCCATTGGGCTTTAAAGCTCGCCCTTTTCTACTTCCGGATGCTCACTGGAGCCCGCACCTGTTTTGCGGTGTGGGTTCTCGATCTTCACCGAAGGAAATTGCGACGAAGCGTAACGCACCACCAGAATCGCAAACGCCAGCAGCAGAATCCCGCCGCACAGGTAGATGATCCCCAGGTCCGGCGGGTTGTGGTGCGAAACGTTGGAGATCAGCAGCCGCGTCAGCGCGGTGATCGCCACGTAAATCAGGAAGCGCACCGGCATGTGATTGGTCTTGAAGTAAATCCCGACCATCGCTCCCAGTTCCAGATAGATGAACAGCAGCAAGATGTCATCGATCTTGATGTGCCCCTCCTCGATCATCCCGAGGAATTCCATCACCGCCGCCCACGCGGTCACCGCACCAATGGCGAACAGCGCCAGGTAGTGGAAGGTTTCGACGAACAGATTGCCCAGGGACTCGGCCAGTCCATGTACGTTCTGCCGCAGTTTTTCGGCCCAGTTGATTTTCACGATGCTGCTTCCTTAGGTCGGCTCGACCGGATGATGCGGGTTGGACGTGACGGTTTTTCTGCATGCAGAAAAAAGGCCAGAGGCTGTTGAGTGAGATGAGGATGGTCTGCCGCTGGACACTTTTGTGGCCATTTCACCGGCCTCTTCGTCGGAACGCCGCCCGGACCAAGCCCGCTCCCACAGGCAACAGTGCAAATCCGGATTTCCGGTCTACATTAAAAAGCCACTACCCAAAAGACAGGGATTCGCTTATCCTTTTGGCTGTATATAAATACAGTAGTCGAAATCGACAACCAATGTGAAGGCATGTGAGGTGGTGAATGGCCGTCGAAGTGGTATACCGCAGCAGCCGAGATCTGGAGCGCTTGTTCATGGATAAAGCCGAAGCTGACCGTCATGACAAAATGCTCGAACTGGCCGAATTGCTGGCTGAAGTATTGCAAAAAGCCGTTCCGTCCCTGACCGAGCAGCAAGTGGAAGAAGCCGGGATCTACATGGCGAAGAATCGCGACGTGTTCGCCAAGGCGTTCAAGAGCCAGCCGGACGCTCTGTCCGAATTGCTCAGCGCACCGGTTGAAGTCGCAGAACCTGTCGCAGCGCTCGAGGTCGTTGAAGCCGCTGAGCCGATCGTCCCGGCCAAGCCTGCCAAGGCCCCCAAAGCCGCCAAGTAAGCAAAGCCCGAATTGAACAGGCCCTGAGTCGAATGGCTCAGGGCCTTTTTCATGCCTGTGGAAAACTCATGCCTGACTCACCGGTACAACACTTTCTCCGCCAACTCATCGGCCACCCGTGCGGGAGAGCGTTTTTCCGCCTGGGCGTGGGCGAACACTTCGGTCAGGCGCGAGCTGATTTTCGACAGGTGCGCGGTGATGGTCGACAGTTGTTCGCCGCGGTGCTTGAGCGATACGTAAATCAGCCCGCCAGCGTTGATCACGTAATCCGGCGCATACAGGATGCCACGGCGCTCCAGTTGGTCGGCGACGTCCAGATGCGTCAGCTGATTGTTCGCCGAACCGGCCACCGCCGAGCAGCGCAATTGCGTCACGGTATGGCTGTTGAGTACACCGCCCAGGCCGCAGGGCGCGAGGATATCGCAAGGTGTGCTGAGCAGCGCTTCGTTGGCAATCGGGTGCGCACCGAGTTGCTCCATGGCCAATTGCACCTTGCCGTGATCGATATCGCTGACCAGCAGTTCGGCTCCGGCGGCGTGCAACTGCTCCGCCAGGGCATAGCCGACATTGCCCAAGCCTTGAATCGCTACGCGCAAACCTTCGAGATTATCGCTACCCAACCGCGCCATGGCAGTGGCGCGAATGCCGGTGAATACGCCCATTGCCGCATGGGGCGCCGGGTCTCCCGCCGACGTGGTGCTGGTGACGTGCTGGGTCTGTTGGGCGATGCAATCCATGTCCGCTACCGAAGTGCCGCTGTCGATGGCGGTGATGTAGCGACCATCAAGCTGATTGATGCAGCGCCCGAAGGCTTCGAACAGCGCACCGCGGCTTGCAACATGGGCCGGGCGGACAATGACCGCCACACCTCCCCCCTGCGCCAGCCCGGCCAGCGCAGCCTTGTAGCTCATGCCCTGGGCCAGGCGCACAGCATCCTCGATCGCGGATTCGTCGCTGGGGTAGGCAAGGTAACGACAACCACCCAGGGCAGGCCCCAGACGGCTGTTATGAATGGCAATGACCGCCTTCAACCCGGTGACCGAGTCGACGCTCAGATGCAGCGATTCAAGGCGGGTGCTTTGCATGAGAGCGAACATCGTAAGGCTCCCGAATCACTTCTTGTAGACGCCAGTATAGGCTTGCGCCCAAAAATTGCAGAAGCGCACCGGAATAAGCACGGCCACGATGCAAGCTTTAGGAAATAACCTGCATTCGACCTTGTACGGCACTGGACGAACGCCGGAGAGGGGGCTAAAACGAGGCATCGCCCGGAGATTTTGATGACCCCGCGCCAATCGTTCTTCGCCTGCCTGCAACGTTCACCGCCCGCGCTGTTCGAGGCGGCACTGTGGATTGCGGTCGAGCACGACAACGAGGTGGAGCCGCAAGCACTGCTGGCCGATTTCCAGGCGTTGCAGCAACGGGTCAGTGGCGGCTTGCCGATGCTGCCGGTCAGTGAACTGGCCCAGCCGCTACTGCGGCGCATGAACGACCTTGGCTTCGCCCAGGACGATTTTACGCCGTTACGCCCCCAAGTGGCCCTGTTGAACAAGGTACTGGAACGCCGAAGAGGCCAACCCTTGACGCTGGGGCTGATTGCGCTGGAGTTGGCCAGGGGTCTGGAGATTCCCCTGGTCGGGGTCAACTTCCCCGGGCATTTCCTGCTGCGGGTGCCGGGCGCCGACCATTTGCTCGATCCCTGCGGCGGTCGTCGCCTTTATCCGAACGATTGTCGGGAGTTGTTGCAGCGCCAGTACGGCCCGAACATAAAGCTCAGCGCCGAGCACCTCGCAACCGCCGAGCCGGCGCAGATGCTGCAACGGCTGTCGCGCAACCTGCGCCAGTTGTACCTGTCCCACGACGATTTCATCAATGCCTTGATCGACGCCGATCGCGTCCTGGAACTGGGTGACGCCAGTGCCTCCGACTATCTGGCCCGGGCCAGCCTGTACCAGCGGCTGGACTGCCTGAACGCCGAGCGTTTTGACCTGGAACACGCACTGCTGCTCAGCGACGATCCGATCCAGCGGATTCGCCTGACGGAACGGTTGGGGCATCTGCCGCCCAATGCCATCGTCCATTAAAAGCAAAAGATCGCAGTCTGCGGCAGCTCCTACGAGGATGGGGGTAGGAGCTGCCGCAGGCTGCGATCTTTTGATCCGGCTTCTGACTCAAGGCGTGTCTGGCTGGTTCGCCGGATGCGCCTTGATGAACGCCGGGTGCGTCGCCGCCAATGCCGCCACTCGCCGGATTCGCGGGTAAGCTTCAAGAGAAACACTGAAACGCTCGGCTGCGTACAGCTGCGGGATCAAGTAGACGTCCGCCAACCCAGGCTCGGGGCCGAAGCAGTAACCGTCATCCCCGATCAACTGCTCAATCGTGGCCAACCCTTGGCCGATCCAGTGGCCGATCCACTCCACCACCTGCGGTTCGTCGTGGCCCGACTGGCGCAGCCGATTGAGCACGCTGACGTTGTGCAACGGGTGCACATCGCAGCCGATCACTGCCGCTACGCCGCGTTCGTGTGCGCGGGCAGTCAGGTCCCTGGACAGCAGCGGCACCTGTGGATAACGCTCCTCCAGGTATTCGATGATCGCGGGAGACTGGATCAGCAATTCGCCTTCATCGGTGCGCAAGGCCGGCACGCGGCCCTGCGGGTTGATACCCAGATAAGGTGGCTGCCGATGCTCACCACCCTGCGGTGCGATCAGATTGACTGGCAAGGATCGATAATCCAGGCCCTTGAGTGCCAAAGCGATACGCACCCGGTACGAAGACGTCGAACGGTAGTAGGTATAGAGTTCCATGCCCCACTCCTCTCAGCGTGCCGGCAGCACTTTGCCGCGGCACTCGCCAAAGCCAATGGAAGCGAAACCGTCGCGGCGGCAACGTCCGCGCAGGATGATTTCGTCACCGTCTTCAAGGAATTTACGCACCTCGCCCGAGGCCAGTTCGATCGGCTTTTTACCGCCTTCGGTGATTTCCAGCAGGCTGCCGAACTGGCCGTTTTCCGGTCCCGACAAGGTACCCGAGCCGAACAAGTCGCCAGCCTGCAATTGGCAACCATTGACGCTGTGGTGCGCCACCATCTGTGCCACGGTCCAGTACATGTGCCCGGTGTTGCTCAAGGTCAGGCGATGGGCTGGCAGGTTCTGTTCACGCATGGCCTCGGTGAGCAGCAGCACTTCCAGTTCGATGTCGAACGCGCCAGCGGCCTGATCGCGCTTGTCGAACAGGTACGGTAGCGGCTGCGGATCGCCTTGCGGACGCGCAGGCTGGGCGCGACGAAATGGTTCCAGCGCTTCGGCGGTGACGACCCACGGCGAGATGCTGGTGATGAAGCTCTTCGACAGGAACGGGCCCAGCGGCTGGTATTCCCAGGCCTGGATGTCCCGTGCCGACCAGTCGTTGAGCAGGCAGAAACCGGCGATGTGATCGGCGGCGTCGCCAATGGCAATCGAGTCGCCCATGTCGTTGCCCTGACCAATCCAGATGCCCAGTTCCAGTTCGTAGTCCAGGCGCGCGCAAGGGCCGAACGTCGGCTCGCTCTGACCGGCCGGCAACGTCTGGCCTTTCGGGCGGCGCACATCGGTACCGGACGGGCGAATGGTCGACGCGCGACCGTGGTAGCCGATTGGCACGTACTTGTAGTTCGGCAGCAACGGGTTGTCGGGACGGAACAGTTTGCCGACGTTCTGGGCGTGCTCGATGCCGACGTAGAAGTCGGTGTAATCGTTGATTTTCGCTGGCAGGTGCATCTCGCAATCCGCCGCCAGCGGCAGCAGTTTTGCGCCCAGGGCTTCGATCTTGCCGTGCAGGGTGCTGCCCTCGGCGAACAGTTCCAGCAAACGCTCGCGCAAGGCGACGCGAGCCTCGCGGCCCAGTTCGAAGAACGCATTCAACTGACCGCCACGGGTGGCCTCGACCGCAGCCTTCGCTGCGCCATCGAACAACCCGGCCTCCAGGGCCGCTTGTAGATCAAAGATATGTTCGCCAATGGCCACGCCGCTGCGCGGTGCCGAGCCGTTGAGGCTGAACACGCCCAGCGGCAGGTTTTGCAGGGGGAAATCAGCATGGCCGTTGGCGGATGCAACCCAGCTGCGAGTGATGGAAGTCTGCGTCATGGGTTATCTCCGGGTCGGGTCGAAAGTGGCGGGCAGCGTGGCCCAGCAGGCATCGTAAGTGTTTTGCAGTTGTGGGCAATCGAGGGCGAAACGGCTTGGGCGCAACACCTGGCTCGTCTCGAACATGAACGCCATGGTGTTGTCGATTTTCGCCGGTTTGAGGTCCGCGTTGATCGCTTTGGTGCAAGTCTCACCGTCGGGACCGTGGGCGCTCATACAGCTGTGCAACGAAGCACCGCCGGGCACAAAGCCTTCGGCCTTGGCGTCGTATTCGCCCTGGATCAAACCCATGAATTCGTTCATCAGGTTGCGATGGAACCACGGCGGACGGAAGGTTTTCTCGGCCACCATCCAGCGCGGCGGGAAGATCACGAAGTCGAGGTTGGCCAAGCCGTGAACGCTGGTCGGCGAGGTCAGAACGGTAAAGATCGACGGATCAGGGTGATCGAAACTGACGGTGCCGATGGTGTTGAAACGGCGCAGGTCATATTTGTACGGTACGTTGTTACCGTGCCAGGCGACCACGTTGAGCGGCGAATGATTGAGCTCGCAGGCCCACAGCTGGCCGAGGAACTTCTGCACCAGCGTGGTGGGTTGTTGCAGGTTTTCGTAGGCCGCCACCGGGGTCAGGAAGTCCCGCGGATTGGCCAGGCCATTGCTGCCAATCGGCCCCAGGTCCGGAAGACGCAGCGGCGCACCATGGTTTTCGGCGACGTAACCGCGGGCTTGCGGATCGAGCAGTTCAATGCGGAATTTAAGGCCGCGTGGCAGTACGGCAACTTCCAGCGGTTCGAGTTCAAGCACGCCTAGTTCGGTGGCAATGCGCAGGCGCCCCAGTTCAGGCACCAGCAACATCTCGCCGTCGGCGTTGAAGAACACACGCTCCATGGAACGGTTGGCGCGGTAGTTGTAGATGCTGATCCCGGCCGGTTTTTCCGCGCCCGAGTTGGCCGCCATGCTCACCAGACCATCGATGAAATCGGTCGGCTCGGCGGGAATGTCCAGCGGGTTCCAGCGCAAGCGATTGGGGGTTACGTCGCCCAGCGGGCCGCCGGACAGTTGCCGGTCAAGTTTGACGAATGCCGGGTGATTGGCCGACGGCTGAATGCGGTACATCCAGGTGCGCCGCGCCTCGCTGCGCGGCATGGTGAACGCCGTGCCGGAGAACAGTTCAGTGTAGAGGCCGTACGGGGCTTTTTGCGGGGAGTTCTGGCCGACGGGCAGTGCGCCGGGCAACGCTTCGCTGCTGAATTCGTTGCCGAAGCCTGACAGGTAGGCCAGCGCTGGCGTCGTTGAATCGGGGTTCATGGAGCCTCCTGAACAGGGAGTCGGCAATGCCGGTCACCCTTTGGAAGAGTTACTGGCCTGCCTCGGTTATTTTTATCGTAATTAGATTACGCATAACGTAATTTGATTGGTATTGACCGTCAAGCTATAAAGACGCCCATTCGTCCCGGGATCCCAGCCACCATGGAAAAAACCAGCGACAACAACGGTAAACAGAAAGTCCGCTCGGCCGAGGTTGGCACCGACATCCTCAAGGCGTTGGCCGAGTTGTCGCCTTCGACTTCGCTGTCGCGCCTGGCTGAACACGTGCAGATGCCGGCGAGCAAGGTTCACCGCTATTTGCAGGCGCTGATCGCCAGCGGATTCGCCGAGCAGAACGCTGCGACCAACCATTACGGGCTTGGCCGCGAAGCCTTGCGCGTAGGGTTGGCGGCACTCAACAGTATGGACGTGCTGAAAGTCGCCGCCCTGCCCCTGGCTGAACTGCGCGACGACTTGAACGAAACCTGTTTTCTGGCGGTATGGGGTAACCAGGGCGCGACCGTGGTGCATATCGAACCGGCGGTGCGTGCGGTGACGGTGGTGACACAACTGGGCTCGGTGTTGCCATTGCTCAGTTCTTCGACGGGACTGGTGTTTGGCGCCTACCTGCCCAGGCGTGAAACCGTGGACCTGCGCGATCAGGAATTGCAGAGCAGCGCCACCCACAGCTTGGCGGATGATCAGGCGTACACGACGATGTGCGAACAGATCCGCCAACGGGGCCTGCATCATGTGCATGGATTGCTGATGCCCGGTGTGGATGCCTTGTCGGCACCGGTATTCAACGCCATGGGCAAGATTGTCGCAGTACTGACGGTGGTCGGGCCGACCTCGCTGTTCCATGCCGATGAAAACGGTCCCGCGGCGCAGCGTTTGCTGTCTGCCACACGAGCAGTGAGTTGGCGCATGGGCTATCAGCCAGACGCATTGACAACCTGAACGCAACGGCGCTGATCAGACGGGCAGGATCAGCCCCAGCTTCTTGCCCATCGCCACAGCTTGCGTGCGACGCTCAACCCCCAATTTGCTGTGGATTCTCCGTGCGTGGGTTTTCACCGTATGCAAGGAGATGAACAGTCGCTCGGCAATTTGCTGATTGGAACTGCCTTGGGCAATGAGACCCAGCACCTCAATCTCCCGGGTACTCAGCGGGCTGACATCGGCGAGCATGGCCGTCACCGACTCTTCCCCGCGCAAACGGCTGAGCAAGTTCGGCTGGCGCAGGCCCAGTTCACGCAACGCCTGTTGCCCGTTACAGCGCTTCACCAGCGCCAGGCCCGCCTCCAAAGCCGCCTTGGCCAGCCTGGGCTCCGCGGTCAGGTCCGCCACTTCGCTGATCACCAAATGCAATTCCGTTTCCAGTGCCAGCATGGCGTGCCGTTGCGCGTGATCGAGCAACTCCTGCAGCCGATCCAGCGGCTTTTGCGTCTGTTGCAAATGCATCTGCGCCAACACCAATTGGTACTCGATACGGGCAATCAGCTGAAGTGTGGCTGGTGGCGCCTGACGCGCACGAGGCCCGCGATAGTGACGCAAGACACGGGTCAGCGCCTCACAGGCCAATTCCGGTCGCCCTTGCTGCAACCAGAAATGGCTGCTGATTTGCAGCAGCACCCCGCGATACACCGTATCGGGAATCTGCCGCTGCTGCATCACTCGCTCGGCTTCGCGCAGACGATCAAACGCGAGGGCATAATCGCGCTGATTGGCGGCCATCTGCGCTTGCCCGAGAAAGCCATACAACGCGTGCTTGTCCTGGCTTTGCAGGCAGTCCTCCAGGCCGGACCGGAAGAAACCGGCGGCCAACTCATCTTGTCCCTGACAGAGGGCCAACCGCCCTCGCCGCAGGGCAATTCGCCCCAATAACGGCGTCGGTCGATCAGCCTGTCGGGACAACAAGGCAAAAACTTCAGCCAACAAGCTCTCGGCGCGTCGGGGCGCTCCGCGCATCTCCAGCAACTGCGCGTGATCGAGCTCAAGCAACCCTTCGAACAATAGCGAGCCTTGGGCGCGCGCCAGACACAGCGCCTCACGATTGAACGTCTGCGCCGCATCGAGTTCGGCGTTGAGCAAGGCCTGCTGGGTCAGACCCGACAGGCACAACAATCGCACCGGCCAGGCATCGACGCTCAACTCGGCCAGCGCGTCGAGAAAGTGAACGCGGGCCGCCTCCATGCGACCTTGCAAATGCAGCAACCAGCCCTGTTGCGCCTGCCAGCGTGCCAGCAGTTGCCGTTGCAGCGCTTGCGTAGGCTGTGGGGCAAATCGTGCCAGTTGCTCGATGCACGCGGCGGCATGATCGAAGCGCCCGGCAACCAACAACGCCGCGGTAACCAGTCCCACCAATTGCGGTGTAACGAGGGTCAGTTCAGCCTGTTGACGCTCGTGGAGTTTCAACAGCAGACAGATATTTTCACGCCGGAACAAATGCTCGAAGCTGAAGTGCTGCAACAGGCTGACCGCAACTTCGAGCTCCTGCGCCAACAGAGCCTGCTCGAACGCACCTTGCCAGTCTTCTTCGGTGCTGAACCATTGGCACGCGCGGCGATGCCAGGATCGCCCCGCCGGGGACGGTTCTTCACGCATCGCCCGGGCCAGTGGTTCGAAGATCCGCAACCACTCGACGGAGTCTTCCCAGGGTTCAATGAAACAGCCCATTTCCTGCAACGCATGCAGCCACTGCGCGCCCTCACCCGTACCGAAAAGATGCTCGCACAAGCTGGCGTTGAAGCGTGGCAGATGAACCAACACCTGCCAGACCTCGACCAACTCCGGCGGCAAGCTGTTGAACAACTCATGTTGCAGATAATCGAGCAATGTCGCTGAACGCCCCTGCTCCCCCGACCACGGACAACCATTGAGCAACGCGATCCGCACACCAGCACACCAGCCACCGCTGCGCTCAACCACCCTTTTGGCGGTTTGTGCCGCCAGGGTCGGCTCGACATGACCGAGCAACTGCCCGACCTCGGCCTCGGTAAATGCCAGAGCCCGGCCTTCGCACTCGTACAACTCATCATCCAGCAGCAGCCGCGGCCAGTTGCAGGATGGTCGTCGACGGGAACTCAGCCACCAGCTCAGCGCCGGGCTGGCAACGGCTAACAGGCGATCGAGCATCCGGTCGAGTTCCGGGTTGGGTGCGCGGCAGAAATCGTCGAGAAACAGCCAGGTCGGCGTCTGCAATCGCGCCAGATGCACCAGCAGTCCTGGCTCATCCGCCGAGGGCAACCCCAACGCTTGCGTCAGGCGCAACAAAAAATCGGCTGTACTCAACGACGCCCCCGCCAGCGGCAGCCAATAGACCCGACAGTTCTCCGGTGCACGCAGCAGGCATTCGCTGAGCAACGCGCTCTTGCCACTACCGGCCGGTGCGCAAAGCAACTTCACCCGCGCAGTCGAGGCCAGCATGGGCTCGATCAACCGCTCGCGGGACAGATGATGGGACGACAGTCGGGGCAGGAAACCGGGGCGGTCCAGACAGTGCGTCATTGCAGTCATAGTGATGCGCCTTTTTTATAATTCTGGCGCCACCCTAGACCTCTCCCGAGCGCTTGTTGAAGAAGTATTCAACACACTGATCCCCCACTATAAAAAAGGTGACCGTGAAGTCACCTTTTTGTGTAGGAGCCTGTAGGAAACTTACCGCACCCCCGTACTACGCAAGGCCGCTGGCGTGTAGTCCCCCGCTCTTGCATCGATGTTGAATTCGAAGCTGCGCTTCTCTTCGTTCTTCATTCCCAGGGCGATATAGCGACCGGCGATCAGGTCATACAGCGCTTCGACGGTGTAGGCCGGCACCTGGTGATCGTAGTAGAACTGCGCATGCCCTTCGGCGACGCGCCAGAGCTGGCCACGCCCGTCGTAGTGGTCGGCCAGCGCTACTTGCCAGCTGTCTTCGTCGATGTACATGTGGCGCTTGGCGTACACGTGCCGCTCGTTCGGCTTGACCGTGGCGACGACTTCCCAGACCCGGTGCAGCTCATAGCGGGTCAGGTCCTGATTGATGTGTCCGGCCTTGATCACATCGGTGTACTTGAGGTCCGGCGAATCGAGTTTGTAGCTGTTGTAGGGAATGTACATCTCCTTCTTGCCGACCAGCTTCCAGTCGTAGCGATCCGGTGCGCCGGAAAACATGTCGAAGTTGTCGGTGGTGCGCAGGCCATCGGACGAGGTGCCGACGCCGTCATAGGCCACCTGCGGCGCACGCCGTACCCGGCGCTGGCCAGCATTGTAGATCCAGGCCTTGCGCGGTTCCTGGACCTGGTCGAGGGTCTCGTGAACCAGCAACACGTTACCCGCCAGCCGCGCCGGCGCGGTCACTTCCTGCTTGAAATAGTTGAGGACGTTATCGTCGCTGCCAGGTTTGAGATCACCGAGCAACGACGGCACCGCGACTTCGTCCTTGAAGCGGATCACCGTGAAATCGCCATTGGACTGCGGTGTCGCCTGCGTGATGGTGCGCCGCAGATTGCCGCCGTGGTAACGAGTGACGTGGTTCCAGATCACCTCCACACCATTCTTCGGAATCGGGAACGCGTAGTAGCGATTGCCGGTGAAGTTGGCCAGACCGTTACCGTCGTTGATCGGTGTTACGTTCAGAGCGCTGCGTTTGGCCGACTCATAGATTTCAGCCGGTAATGCCACGGTGCGGTGGCTGGGATAGACCGGAATTTTGTAGGTCTCGGGATAGCGCTTGAACATTGCGATCTGGCCGTCGGAGAGCTTGTCCTTGTACTTGTCGACGGTCGCCGCGGTGATCACGAACAACGGCTTTTCGTTGGCGAACGGGTCGGCCAGGAAACCTTTGCTGTCCACCGCGCCAGCGTTTTTCGGGATGCCGCCGGTCCAGGCCGGAATCGAGCCATCGGCATTGCCGGCCCTCTCGGCACCGAGTGGGGTCAGGCTGGTGCCGAGCTTGTTGGCTTCTTGCGGCGACACCGCGGCCATCACGTTGGCGGCCAACAGACTCAGGGCCAGAACGGTGCCCAATTGCAGAATCATCTTGCGCATTGAATTCATCCTTTTCAGCCAGATCAGAAGTTCACACCAAAGCTCAACGCCACGAAGTCACGGTCAGTGAGGACGTTGTAGTTACCTCCGAAAAAGTCGGTGTAACTGAGGCTCGCGGTGTACGTGTTGCGATAGTCCGCGTCGACGCCGAGGCTGATGGCCTTGGCGCCTTCGTTGAACAGACCGTTGGGGCCAAAGCCTGCGACGTCGTGGGACCACGAGAGGTTGGGTCTGAAATTGATCCCGGCGATCAGGTTGTTGTAATCGAGAATGGCCCGGGCGCGATAACCCCACGACGTCGAGGTCAGGAAGCCATTGGTATCACCGCCGAAACCATACTGACCAAACACCGAGTCGCGGCCGTAGCGCAGTTTGGTGCGCGGCTCCAGGCCGCCGACCCGGACCACCGCCGCCTCGCCCACCAGAGTCAGGCGATCCGCACCCGCGACCTGGTCGATGAAGTGCGTCAGGGTGCTCTGGACCTGCGTCACCTCCTTGCGGCGGTAGCCTTTGTTGTCGGCCCCCGGTGTAGTGGCGATGGGCGATGCCGCACCGCCTGCAATCGGATTGAGCATGGCCAGGGTCAGGTCATTGGTATTGACCTGCACCGGGAGGTTGGGGCGGTAGCTGATTTCCCCGCTCCACGCGGTGCCGGTGGATAACGTGGTGGAGAAGCTCGCGCCATAGAGGCGGATGTCCTCCGGGTATTCGAGGTAATACTGGCCGCGACCGAGCATCACACTTTGGGCGAGGCCCGAACCGCTACCGGGGGCGATGCGGTTGGCGGCGGCGACAATCCCCGGAATGCTCGCCAGCGTACCGGGGCCGGCGGTGGTGGTCCCGACGTTTGGCGAGCGACTGTGGTAGTTCATGAAGTACAGGCCGTACTCGGTGTCGTCCCCCAGCCAGCGCAACGCCGTCCCCCACTGCCCGGAATCCCGGGCATCGCGGTCGCCACCACGGGGAACGATCACCCCCTCCTTGCTGACTTCGAAGCCCTGGCCAAAGGCAGCTGCAATCGGCTGCAGCGGTGCAATGGTCGGGCTGGCGACGGTGTAACCCTTGTTGCAACCATCGGCTACCACGTCCACACCGAAGAAGGTGCCGCAGTTATCGACAACCGTCTGGTCCCACTCCAGTTGATAGAAGCCTTCGACCGTCAATTTGTCCGTCAGTCCCTGGGAGGCGAACAGCATGTTGACCGGGATCAGGCCCTCCTTGATCTCGGCCCCCGGCCGACGGAACGCGGACACGTCGACCGGGTTGATGCTGTTGATCGAGTTGCCGATGAAGGTGCTCTCACCCCAACTGACCACTTGTTTACCGGCACGCACCGTACCCGGCAGATCGGCAAGGGAATAGTTGTGATAGACGAAAGCGTCGAGGATTTGTCCGCCTGAAGACTTGGCGCCTTCTTTGCGATTGTGATCGCTGATGTCCTTGAACGGCCGGCTTTCATCTTTCAGCTCAAAGTCGTACCAGTACTTGCCACGCACAAACGCACCGGTGTCGCCGTACTTCAGTTCGAGGTCGTGAATCCCCTTGAAGATCTTCGAGAAGGTTTCACCCTTCTTGAAATTCAATCGCCCGTCGTCGCCGGTCGAAGACTGGCCGGAACCGCCGTTGACGGTGCCCACCAGGGCATTATCCGCATCACGCACGCCCCAACTCGCGCCGACCGACAGCGAGGAGTCGAACGTCCCCTCGATTTCCCCGATGTTGAACGAAATGGCCTGTGCCTGGGCACAGCAGCCCAATGCAACCGCAGCCGCCAGCGCCTGTGGTGTGAAGATGGCGCGCATTGTTGTTTTTGTCATGCGTCTTCCCCGGTGAGTGACAGAAGGCCTCACCCTACTGCCGGGCACCGGGGTCGATAAGCGCACCAAGGAGGTATTCGTGGTGTACCTCTAAAGGATGACTGGCACAGGGTCATCACCCCGAGGACGAGCAGCCGAATCCTGACTGTTGCCGGGGTTGCAACAGTGCATGTCCGCAATTGGTATTTTTCCTACGACACCAAGGGCTTATTCTTGCCTGGCTGTCACGGTAAACCACCGCAGGCACGATGTACCGGCCTGCGCCGTGATGAAAGATTTCAGATGAATTGAGGATTCGGTTCATCGCCCTGTGTTCACTGACGTTGATTTGTAGCTCCTGATCCAACGTCTTACCTTGGCCGCTGCGTTTGCAGCGGCCTTTTTTATGGGTGATGGTTTTTTGATGAGTAACAGCCGCCAGTCGGTAACCCCTGACCATCCAGGCAAAACTTCGAATACCTACATTTCTTTCAGAAAGCACCTACAAGCATAGGTAAACACCAATAGCACTCGAGCCATTAAGTTGAACAGCAAGTCGGCGCACGACTTTTATCTTCGTCCGGCTTCAAACTTACTTATTGCGAGTGCAACCATGAAACCCATCAACTACAACCAGTATCGCTCAACCCGAAGCTTCAACAGTCGAATACGCTTTCTGATTCTTCACTACACGGCCGCTAACTTTTCAAGTTCTGTCAGTGCCCTGACCGGCCCGAATGTCAGCGCGCACTATCTGATTCCAGATATCACTGACCCCAGTTACCTGAAAGCCGGCCATACCGTGCAGGAAGTTTTCAGCCTGGTGGATGAAACCTGTCGCGCGTGGCACGCAGGTGTCAGTCAGTGGGGTAACCGCAGCAATCTGAATGACACGTCCATCGGCATTGAAGTCGTCAACCTGGCGACCGACAACAAAGGCGAATTCACCTTCCCGCCGTATCACCCCGAGCAGATTGCTGCGATTGAACAACTGGCGCTGAACATCCTCAAGCGCTACCCGGATATCACACCGACGCAGGTTTTGGGCCACTCCGATGTTTCGATCGGTCGCAAGAGTGACCCGGGGCCGATGTTTCCCTGGCAGGCGCTGTACTTGAAAGGCGTCGGCGCCTGGTTCGATGCAACCACTCGGGACGAGTATCTGCGCCAATACAACACTTCGGGCATTCCCGCCCGAAACGAATTGTTGGGACTGTTCAAAACCTATGGATACGATGTTTCGGGCGCGTCAACGGAAGGCGGTTTTCAACAGTTGGTGCGAGCATTCCAGATGCATTTTCGCCCGGAAAACTTCGACGGAAAAATGGACGTGCAAACAGCTGCCAATCTGAAGGCACTGGTAGTCAAATACTTTCCTGGCTGATCGGTAACAAACGGCTCCCAGCCGACAAACGCAACAACCGGCAAGGTCAATCAATGTGGCCTTGCCGGCGCTATCAGAGCGTATATCTGTGCAAATTCCCCATCATTTCCTTCAGCGCTTCGATGTTGTCTTTCGGATGCGCCGCACCCTCGAAGTCGCAAATCTGCTGCCAGTGCGCCGCCACGTCTTCCGGGGAGAAACCCGTCCGTGGATCGAACCCGGCACCGAGGCTGCGCTCCCAGCGGACCTTGCCCATCCAGCCGCCGCCGACTTCAAACAGACCGGAGGTTTCCTGGCAGTTCTCGCTGGCCAGGTACACCACCAGCGGGCTGACCAGTTCCGGCTTGAGCTGTTCGAAGACTTGCGGCGGGATCAAGCCTTCGGTCATGCGCGTGCCGCCGGTGGGGGCGATGGCGTTGACCAGGATGTTGTTCTTGCGGCCTTCGATGGCCAGGGTACGGGTCAGGCCATAGAGACCGAGCTTGGCCATGCCGTAGTTGGACTGGCCGAAGTTGCCATAGATGCCCGAGGTCGACGCAGTGAAAATCACCCGACCGTAGTTTTGCTCGCGCATGTGCGGCCAGGCGGCACGGGTGACTTTGTAGGCACCTTCGACGTGGACGCGGTAAACCAGGTCCCAGTCGGCGTCATCCATTTTGTGGAAGGTCTTGTCACGCAGGATCCCGGCGTTGTTGACCACCACGTCGACGCGACCGAAGACGTCCAGGGCGTGCTGGACCAGTTTGTCACCGTCAGTGACCGAGTCGTGGTTGGCCTCGGCGATGCCGCCGGCCTCGCGAATGTCCGCTACCACGCGGTCGGCGGCCGAAGCGTTGGCGCCTTCGCCCTGGGCCGAGCCGCCAAGATCGTTGACCAGCACCCTGGCGCCCTGTTTGGCGAACAGCAGTGCATGCGCCCGTCCCAGGCCGCCACCGGCTCCGGTGATGATCACGACTTTATCTTCGAAGCGCACAGACTCATTCATGGGGGACTCCAGCAGGCCAGGGGACAATGAGTCCGAGTTTCAGGCACTGCGCGGCAGGTCACAATGAACACGGGGGAGGCTGAATGGTGGGCGATAAGGCTGGGGGATGATGATCGCATCGGACAGGATGACGCGGTCCCACAGAAGCAGAACAGATTCAACGCTGCGAATCAGGAACACGCCGCCTTGCACGGCGGCAACAGCAATTGATCGCGAAACGCCAAGTAGTGCTTGAGCACTTCACAAGGGGCCTCGATCTGCGGGTAGTGGCCGATGTCGGGCAATACGACCGTGTCCGCCTCCGGGATCAGCTCCCGGTAACGCTCGACCATGTGCGCGCCGGAGATCGGATCGACCCCGCCATCGATCATTCGCAGCGGCACTTCACCGCGTTGCATCGCGCTCACCCAGCGGTTGCGCCAGACGCGTCGCTCCGGGATGTAGGCGATTAATTTATGCATGATCCGTGGCCCGCGCTGGCTTTCGACCAGGCTCCAGAAATCATCCATCTGGCTTTCACTGGGGCGGGTTTGCGGACCGAAAATCTGCCGGAAGTTTCTCACCAGACCATCACGGCTGAAGGCGCGGCCAATGATCCAGCCCACTGGGCTGAGCAAGAGTTTTTGTATCAATACCGGGCGATGGGTTTCCGCAAACAACCCGCCGTTGAGAAACACGCAACTGGCCAGCTCCACCCGCGACTCGTAATGCCGGGCCAGCAGTTCCTGGGCCACGCTGTCGCCGTAATCGTGGGCAAACAGGTGCACCGGCTGTTCGACATTCAAGTGTTCAAGCAGTGCCTGTTGCAGATCCGCTTGCTCCAGCAGGCTGTATTCGTGATTCGCCGGTTTGGCCGAGTCGCCGAAGCCCAGCATGTCGCAAGCGATCACGCGAAACCGCTGGCTCAAAGGCTGCCACAGGTAATGCCAGTCCCAACTGGCGGACGGGAAGCCGTGAATGAGCAACAGCGGCTCACCCTGCCCTGCTGTCCAGTAACGGATGCTTTGACCACGGAATACGAACGTCTGGCTGCGTTTACGCCAGACACACAAGGGGATCTCGGCGAGTTCCATCAGAGTTTATAGCCCGGGTCCAGTTTATCGAGTTTACGCAGCAGCGCCGGCCATGCCAGCGCTCCGCCCATGCCTTGAGCACTTCGGGTGACACCCGCGATCATGGCTTTGGCGCCTGCCAGAATCTGCGGTTCGATGGCAATCAGTTCAGCGGCACCGTTTTGCGCCATGACCTGAATGTCGCAGGCACGCGTAAAGGTGAACATCATCAGGAACGTATCGGCGATGGTGCTGCCGCAGGTCAGCAGACCGTGGTTATGCAGCATCAGGAAATTGTTTTCACCGAGGTCGGCCTGCAGCCGCACTTTCTCTTCATGGTTGAGCGCCACGCCTTCGTAGGCGTGGTAGGCCAGGCTGGAAAGCACGAACAACGACTGTTGACTGATCGGCAGAACGCCCTGCTTCTGTGCCGACACCGCCACCCCTGAAGCCGTGTGGGTGTGGAGCACGCAGACGACATCGTGACGAACTTCATGCACGGCGCTGTGGATGGTGTAACCCGCCGGATTGATCTCGTAAGGACTGTCCATCAGCTTGTTGCCGGCCTGATCCACCTTGACCAGGCTCGACGCGGTAACTTCATGAAACATCAACCCGAACGGGTTGATCAGGAAATCTTCGGTGCCGGGCACCTTGGCGGAGATATGGGTGAAGATCAGGTCATCCCAGCCATGTTGGGCGACCAGGCGATAACAGGCCGCCAGGTCGACGCGGGTCTGCCACTCGGCAGCACTGACCTGGTGTTTGACACTGTGAGGTGATTGGACGGGATCAACAGTCACGGCAAGGAACCTCGGTGTTTTTATGATGGAGTGTTTCCTATGTTTACCGAGTCTAGTCACCCGTTAAGGTTCGTGTACTTGCATTCGCAGCCAGCTTGGTGGCCCTGCGAGTCAGTCGCCCGGCCACCCTGGATCCATGTCAAACGACCGGCGCCAGCGAGGGTCGGACAGGCAGTTTTTTTACCGTACTGTCAGAACCCTGACTGGCATGGATGCCGGGGCAACGATCAGGTGCGCAGTGCGTTGATCAGGTCCGCCAGCCAAGGCTCGGCATCCGTCTCGGGGGTCACGCTTTCACTGGCATCCAGGCGTAGCATCGGCAGTACTTCGCGAATGCCCAGTTCACCGAACAATTCGCGCATCTGCTCGCCGCCGCCACAAAAAGTATCGCCATAACTCGCATCACCCAACCCGATCACCGCACCCGGCAAACCGCGCCAGGCCGCTGGCAATTGGTCGCGAATGGTCGAATACAGCGGTTGCAGGTTGTCCGGCAGCTCGCCCATGCCGGTGGTCGATGTCACTACCAGAAAGGCTTCGGGGCCATACGCCTGGATTTCGGCGAGGGTCGCACGCGGGTTGTGAAAAGTTTCGAAACCGGCGGCTTTCAACAGGCTGGCGGCGTGGCGGGCAACTTCTTCGGCCGTGCCGTACACCGAGCCGGAAATGATGGCGACTTTCATCAATCTGATCCTGAATCCGAGTAAAAGACCCGGATATTAACAGCACGGTCGTGATTGTTCTTTTAGAATGCAATCGACAATCAATCAGGAAAGGATACCCCGATGATTAATGCACAACTGCTGCAAATGGCGATCAACACCTCCAACGACGGTATCGTGATTGCCGAAAAGGAAGGCGATCAGGACAAAATCCTCATTTACGTCAACCCCGCGTTCGAACGGCTGACGGGGTACTCCAGCGAAGAAATCCTCTATCAGGATTGCCGCTTCCTGCAGTCGGGAGACCGCGACCAGGAAGCCCTGCCGTTGATTCGCGACGCCTTGAACCGTGAAGGATCCTGCCGGGAAATACTGCGCAACTACCGCAAGGACGGCACACCGTTCTGGAACGAGCTGTCCCTTTCAACGGTGAAAAATCCAGCGGACGGGCAAACCTACTTTGTCGGCGTGCAGAAAGATGTCACCGCGCAGGTCAAGACACAACAACGCGTGACACAGCTTGAAGCACAGTTGGCTGAACTCCAGGCCGAACTGACGGCGCTCAAGGCGACGAACGGCAAAAACGAAATCCAGAATTAATGGTCAGTAACTAGAATCACCGCTGACTTTGTAACTATTTCTTTCGAGCTGGCCATGCAACGCGACGCACTCCTGACCCAGGATGAGCTGGATTTCATCCAGAGCATGCAACACAACCCGCAACTCAATGTGCGGGACGCGACGTCGAGCCTGCTCGTCAACGGGGGATCGCAAATTCGTGACCTGCTCACCCGCCTGGCGGCCCATGAGCAGGTCACCATTCAAGCCAGCTTCGAAAACCAGCAAATGACCTTCCCCCTGCACCTGGTGGAAGACGAGTTCCATGCGCTGCACCTGCGCCTCGGCGTGCCGAGCATCTATGAAGACGGACCGATGGTCCGGCCTTGGCGCCTGGTACTGGACGAACCGGTAGCACTGGAAAACGCCAAGGGTCAAACCGGCACCCTGTGGGTGCACGAAGTATCGTGCAAAGGAGTTTTGCTGGAGGTTCGCAACAAGACCAAGCCGCCGAAGCATTTCGCCTTGTGGTTCAGCCCGTCAGGCTATGAGCGGATTGCCTTGCGTGGCACTTTCGAGAAAGAAAACGAACAAGGCTTCTATGCCTATCAACTGAGCCAGAGCGATACGGACGAAACCGAGCGCCTGCGCCAGTTCATCCTGCAACAGCATCGGTTGACTCATCCCGCGCTGCATCTCTGAACCTCAAGTATCCAGACTACCCGCCAGGAACCGCTTCAGACGCTGGCTCATGACCTCCCCTTCATTGCCCAGGCATCCGACCGAAGTCCCGGCCAGGCTCTCCTGTGCCAGATCAGAAGCATCACCGGCCAGCAACAATCGGCACTCCAGACTCATGGCCAGGCGATTCAAGCGCCGCGGCAACTCGGGAGCCGGAGCATGATTGGAGAACAGCACCAACGCCAAGGGCTTGCCCCTTTCGCACATCACGGCCAGCTCATCGAACGGCTGGCCAATGTTCAGCACGCGAACGGCAATTTGCCCTGCACTCAGGAACAGGGCAGCGACCAGCAGTTCCAGCTCGCGGCAATGGCCAACCGGCGCACAGATGACCACTCGACGCGGCTGTTTGTCGCGCCGCAACAACAGACGCTGCACCACCCTGGAACGCAGAAAACCATCCAGGAACAGCCACTCGCTGGTGCCGCCGAACTGGTCCTGTCGTTGCAACAATTGCTTCCAGACAGGGATCAGAATGTCCTGAAACACCACCGACAGGGCGTAACTGGAAAAGATTTGCCCGTAGACCTGCTCCAGCCGAATGTCGTCAAAACCGTTGACCGCAGCAAGAACCTGCTGCTGCCACTGTGCATAATCGGCTTCCACGAGGTTGTTGGGGATAATGTGCGACAACGCCTGGAACGGCTGGGTTTTGGCCAGGATCCTGCCGATCTTGCTGACGGCTACACCGCGCTCGACCCAGCCGAGGATACTGCGAACCCGCTCGATATCGGTCAGCGAATACAGGCGATGCCCACTTTCGGTGCGCATTGGAACAATCAGGCCATAACGTCGCTCCCAGGCTCGAAGCGTGACCGGATTGACGCCTGTCAGGCGCGCTACCTCGCGAATCGGATAGAGCTGTTCCTGTTCAAGGGAGACAGCCCGCGGTACACCTGAAGCTACGTCAGTAAGGACAGGCATCTGGGATTGTACGTCCATGTGCAGATGGGATCCCATTTTAACTACTCTGCCCCACAACGATTCAAGTTCATAATCGAAAAAAACCGCTCAAAGACGAAGCCGGCAGAATGAGGAATAATCCTTGCTTGTTTCAAGCCGCAGCCCACTACCCCGGCGCTGCGCCTGGCGAAGTTCCTATCCGGAGCGACGCAAATGTCTTACGGAGATGCACAATGTCTACCCCTCCCGTCACGCTGATGGTTGCGCGCCGCGTTGCCAATGGACGTTATCAAGACCTGATCGCCTGGCTGCGCGAAGGCGAACAACTGGCCACTGACTTTCCTGGCTACCTTGGCTCAGGCGTACTCGCACCGCCGCCCGGTGATGACGAATTCCAGATTATCTTCCGCTTCGCCAACGAGCAGACCCTGCATGCCTGGGAGCATTCCGCTTCGCGCAGCGCCTGGCTCGGACGCGGCAGCGAGTTGTTCGCCCACCCGACGGAACATCGGGTCAGCGGCATCGAGGGCTGGTTCGGTGCCGTCGGTCAACGCCCGCCGCGCTGGAAACAGGCCGTGGCAATCTGGTTGGCGTTCTTTCCGGTTTCCCTGCTGTTCAACTTTGCGTTGGGGTCGCTGCTGAGTGAGATGGCGCTGCTGCCCCGCGTGCTCGTCAGCACCCTGTGCCTGACGCCGTTGATGGTGTATTTCTTCATTCCACTGTCGACCCGTTTGCTGGCCAATTGGCTGAACAGCACGCCCGTACGCCGCTTGCCCGCAGCCCCCTCCACCCAAAACCACTGATATTCCCCACAATAGGTAGAGCGCTCCCGTCGCTGGTATAGTTTTGTTCTCACCGCGACGCGAGCCGTTCATGACTTCTTCCGTAGCCCCTATCCTCATTACCGGCGCAGGCCAGCGTGTCGGCCTGCATTGCGCCCGGCGACTGCTGGAAGATGGCCAGCGCGTGATTTTCAGCTACCGCAGCGAGCGTCCCGGCGTACAAGCCCTGCGCGATCTGGGGGCCACCGCGGTGTTCGCGGACTTCGCCAGCGAGGCCGGGATCCTCGCCTTCATCAGCGAACTGAAAACCCACACCGACTGTTTGCGCGCGATTGTCCACAACGCCTCCGAATGGCTGGCCGAAACACCGGACACCGATGCCGCAGCGTTCACCCGCATGTTCAGCGTGCACATGCTGGCGCCTTACCTGATCAACCTGCATTGCGCCGACCTGCTGCAACGCTCAAGCCCCGCCGACATCGTGCACATCAGCGATGACGTGACCCGCAAGGGCAGCAGCAAGCACATCGGCTATTGCGCCAGCAAAGCCGGGCTCGACAGCCTGACCCTGTCCTTCGCCGCCAGGTACGCGCCGGCCATCAAGGTCAACGGGATCGCCCCGGCCCTGCTACTGTTCAACCCTGAAGACGACGCGGCCTACCGCGCCAAGGTGCTGGCCAAGTCCGCGCTGGGCATCGAACCCGGCTGCGAAGTGATCTACCAGAGCCTGCGCTATCTGCTCGACAACCCTTATGTCACCGGCACCACCCTGACCGTCAACGGCGGACGGCACATCAAATAAGTGTCCCGCGAGGATTTTCCATGACGTTATCACTGCCCCAGAACGCCCTGTCCCAGAGCTATCGCGAAATTCTCATCGGCCTCGGCGAAAACCCCGACCGCGAAGGTTTGCTCGATACGCCGATGCGCGCGGCCAAAGCCATGCAGTACCTTTGCCATGGCTACGAGCAAAGTGTCGAAGAGATCGTCAATGGCGCGCTGTTCGCCTCCGACAACGACGAAATGGTCATCGTCGACAACATCGAGCTGTACTCGCTTTGCGAACACCACATCCTGCCCTTCATCGGCAAGGCGCATGTGGCTTATATTCCGACCGGCAAGGTGTTGGGCCTGTCGAAGATTGCGCGACTGGTGGACATGTTCGCCCGGCGCCTGCAGATCCAGGAAAACCTCACCCGGCAAATCGCCGAGGCGGTGCAACAAGTAACCGGTGCGGCCGGTGTCGCGGTGGTCATCGAAGCGCAGCACATGTGCATGATGATGCGCGGCGTCGAGAAACAGAATTCGACCATGAACACCTCGGTGATGCTCGGCGCCTTCCGCGAGTCGAGCAACACCCGCCAGGAGTTCCTGCAACTGATTGGACGGAGCAAGTAGCAATGCCACAACTTCAGCCAGGCATGGCACGCATCCGGGTCAAAGACCTGTGCCTGCGTACCTTCATCGGCATCAACGAGGATGAAATCCTCAACAAGCAGGATGTGCTGATCAACCTCACCATTCTGTACGCAGCCCAGGAAGCGGTACGGGACAACGACATCGATCACGCGTTGAACTACCGGACCATTACCAAGGCGATCATCGCCCATGTGGAAGGCAACCGCTTTGCGCTGCTCGAACGCCTGACCCAGGAAATTCTCGACCTGGTGATGGCCAACGCATCGGTGCTCTACGCCGAGGTCGAGGTCGACAAGCCCCACGCGCTGCGATTTGCCGAGTCGGTGTCGATTACGCTGGCAGCGAGCCGCTAGCTTCAAGCTACAAGCACCAAGCTGTAGACTTGCAGCCACCGCCATCCAACTTGCAGCTTCAAGCGTGCCGCTTGAAGCTGTCTCGCAGAGACCGCCATGACCGATCAACAACGCCTGGAACTCGAAGCCGCCGCCTTTCGCCGGCTGGTGGCCCATCTGGACAGCCGCAAGGATGTGCAGAACATCGATCTGATGAACCTCTCGGGCTTCTGCCGCAACTGCCTGTCCAAGTGGTACAAGGCGGCGGCTGACGAACGCCAGATCGAGGTCAGCCTCGATGAAGCCCGTGAAGTGGTTTACGGCATGCCGTACGCCGAGTGGAAAGCCCAATTTCAGCAAGAAGCCAACGCCGAACAACAGGCGGCGTTCGCCAAAGGAAAACCCAATGAGTGATTTGAACACCCTGCGCGCCAGCCTCAACAGCGGCGAACACGCCTTCGCCGATACTCTGGCGTTCATTGCCGCCGGTTACGACTACCAGCCTCAGGCTTTCAACAATGGTGGCGTGGAAAACGCGGCCGGGCAGAACGAAGGCTCGTGCAAGACCCTGGGTCTGGCGCTGCTGGAAGGCTTGAGCGATGAAGAAGCGCTGCTGGCTTTCGGCGAGCATTACCGCTCGGTTGTTGCCACGCCTGAAGGCAGCGATCACGGCAACATCCGTGCGTTGATTGCCCATGGCCTGGCGGGTGTGAAGTTCGCTCAGCCGCCACTGACCCGCCGTTGATTTAAATTGTAGGAGCAGCCGGTCGACGCTCGACTGCTCGCGAAAAACTCAAGAGCACTGCTGGGCCTCTGGTTTACGCGTAATCGTTCACCACCATCGCGAGCAGGCTCGCTCCTACAGGTTCTGCGTTCACGGCGCGGAACTGATCAGAAACACATCCCGACTTTTAAGATTGACCCGGCAACTTTATTTCGTTTGCCCCGTAGCACCGCTCACGGCTTAGATAAAAAGAAGTCCTCCTTCTTTCGAGCCGGTCATCCATGCGCAGCGAAACCATCAGCCAGTCGATCAACATCGTTCACCCTGTCACGCTCAGCCACGGCAAAAACGCCGAGGTCTGGGACACCGACGGCAAACGCTACATCGACTTTGTCGGCGGCATCGGCGTGTTGAACCTCGGCCATTGCCATCCGCGTATCGTCGAAGCCATCCGCGAACAAGCCACCCGACTGACCCATTACGCGTTCAATGCAGCGCCCCATGTGCCTTACCTCGAACTGATGGATCGCCTCAGCGCGTTCATGCCGGTGAGTTACCCGGTCAGCGGCATGCTCACCAACAGCGGCGCGGAAGCAGCGGAAAACGCACTGAAGATCGTCCGTGGCGCCACCGGCCGCAGCGCGGTCATCGCCTTCGACGGCGCTTTCCACGGCCGCACACTGGCCACCCTCAACCTCAACGGCAAAGTCGCGCCCTACAAACAGAAAGTCGGCGTGCTGCCGGGGCCGGTATTTCACCTGCCCTTCCCCAGCCAGGACAACGGCGTCACCTGTGCCGAGGCCCTCAAAGCCATGGAGCGCCTGTTCAGCGTCGAGATCGATGTCGAAGACGTCGCCTGTTTTATCGTCGAACCGGTGCAGGGCGAAGCGGGCTTCCTGGCCATGGAGGTCGAGTTCGCCCAGGCGCTGCGCAAGTTCTGCGACGACAAGGGCATTGTGCTGATTGCCGATGAAATCCAGTCCGGTTTCGGCCGAACCGGCCAGCGCTTCGCGTTCTCGCGGCTGGGCATCGAGCCGGACCTGATCCTGCTCGGTAAAAGCATCGCCGGCGGTGTGCCGCTGGGTGCGGTGGTCGGGCGCAAGTCGCTGCTGGATAACCTGCCCAAGGGCGGACTCGGTGGCACTTACTCCGGCAACCCCATCGCCTGCGCAGCAGCACTGGCAACTTTGGACGAAATGACTGATGCCAACCTGCATGCCTGGGGTACACAACAGGAAGAAGCGATTGTCGGCCGCCATGCAACCTGGCGCGCGAACAAGCTGACGCCGTACCTGGGACGCCTGACCGGCGTCGGCGCCATGCGCGGCATCGAGTTGATCAACGCCGATGGCTCGCCCGCACCGGCACAATTGACCCAATTGCTGGCCTTGGCGCGGGATGCAGGTTTGCTGCTGATGCCCAGCGGAAAATCGCGGCACATCATTCGCTTGCTGGCGCCGTTGACTATCGAAGCTGCGGTGCTGGAGAAAGGCCTGGATATCCTTGAAGCCTGCCTTGCAAAACTGACCTGAGAGCAAAGCCAACACGGCACCTGTGGGAGCGAGCTTGCTCCGGGCGGCGTTCCGACGATGGCGATAGAACATTCAAAATTGATATCAACGGATAGACCGCAATCGCGAGCAAGCTCGCTCCCACAGGGCTGGTGCAATATTTGCGGGCACAAAAAAACCGGCCGAAGCCGGTTTTTCATTCAACGAAAGCAGAATCAAGCGTTCTGCAGATCGTCGAGGTAACGCTCGGCATCCAGTGCCGCCATGCAACCGGCGCCAGCGGAGGTGATGGCCTGGCGGTACACGTGGTCAGCCACGTCACCGGCGGCGAAGATACCTTCGAGGTTGGTGGCAGTGGCGTTGCCGTCACGGCCGCCCTGCACAACCAGGTAGCCGTCCTTCAGGGTCAACTGGCCTTCGAACAACGAAGTGTTCGGGGTGTGGCCGATGGCGATGAACACGCCGTCGACTTTCACTTCGTCGAAGCTGCCGTCGTTATTCTTCAGGCGGGCACCAGTCACGCCCATGTTGTCGCCCAGCACTTCGTCCAGGGTTGCGTTCAGCTTCAGCTCGATCTTGCCTTCGGCAACACGGGCGTTGAGCTTGTCGATCAGGATCTTCTCGGCGCGGAACGTTTCGCGACGGTGGATCAGGGTCACCTTGCTGGCGATGTTGGCCAGGTACAGAGCCTCTTCAACAGCAGTGTTGCCGCCGCCGACCACAGCCACAGGTTTGTTGCGGTAGAAGAAACCGTCGCAGGTCGCGCAGGCCGAAACGCCTTTGCCCATGAAGGTTTCTTCCGATGGCAGGCCCAGGTAACGAGCGCTGGCGCCGGTGGCGATGATCAGGGCGTCACAGGTGTAAGTCGCGCTGTCGCCGGTCAGGGTGTACGGCTTGGCAGCGAAGTCCACGGCATTGATGTGATCGAACACGATCTCGGTTTCAAAACGCTCGGCGTGCTCGCGCATCCGCTCCATCAGCGCCGGGCCGGTCAGGCCGTGGACGTCGCCCGGCCAGTTGTCGACTTCGGTGGTGGTGGTCAGTTGACCGCCGGCCTGCATGCCGGTGATCAGCAGTGGCTTGAGGTTGGCACGGGCGGCATAGACCGCGGCGCTGTAACCGGCAGGGCCGGAACCGAGAATAATCACTCGCGAATGACGGACTTCAGACATGACCTGCTCCTGTTGACCGGCCCGGAACACCTGGCGCGGAACGCCGGATTGCCGGCTGGAATAAAAAAGAACGGTTGAAAGCACTTGGGGAAGGCTTGAACCCGACCGTCCTGTAAAAAGATTGGGTGCAGCGTATCGAGGGGGCGAAGATTAAGGAAATACGGATTAACAATCCAGCTCATAGGTGGTCTCTATGCCATCTGGCCGACGATATCGACGTCTTTGTTACAGTGAATGTCGATACCACTGCCGCGCTTTCGCACGTGAAGCAAAGCCGGTAAGGTCGGCGCGTTTTCCCTCTGCCCGGAGCCTCTTATGCCCGCCCCTGTTCTGTCCGGCCCGCAATACCTGCGCGAAGGCCTCAAGCTGGTGCTGAGCCCCAGCCTGCGTTTGTTTGTGTTGTTGCCGCTGGCGATCAACCTGGTGCTGTTCGTCGGATTGATCTACCTGGCCGGCCATCAATTCAGCCTGTGGGTCGACACCTTGATGCCGTCCCTGCCCGACTGGCTGAGTTTTCTCAGCTACATCCTCTGGCCGCTGTTCGTGGTGCTCGTCGTGCTGATGGTGTTCTTCACCTTCACCATGCTCGCCAACGTCATTGCCGCGCCATTCAATGGCTTCCTGGCGGAGAAAGTCGAGGTGGTGGTGCGCGGCACCGACGACTTCCCGGCCTTCAGCTGGGGCGAACTGATTGCGATGATCCCGCGCACCCTGGCCCGGGAAATGCGCAAGCTCGGCTACTTTCTGCCCCGGGCAATCGGGCTGTTCATCCTCTCGTTCATCCCGGTGGTGAACATCATCGCCGCGCCGCTGTGGCTGCTATTCGGGGTGTGGATGATGGCGATCCAGTACATCGACTACCCGGCGGACAACCACAAGCTGGGCTGGAACGAAATGCTCGCCTGGCTGCGGCAGAAGCGCTGGCAGAGCATGAGCTTCGGCGGCAGCGTGTACCTGGTGTTGCTGATCCCGGTGGTCAACATCCTGATGATGCCGGCCGCCGTGGCCGGGGCAACGCTGTTCTGGGTGCGTGAGCGTGGCGCGGAAAACCTGGTGACGCAGCGCTGAGCCATCAGCGCCGGTACCGCAGTCACAAATCCATCATCCCGACGTCACACTGACGACATGGCCCCGGTCGACACTGGGGTCATGACGACAGCTCTGCATATCACCCTGATCACCGAAACCTTCCCTCCGGAAATCAACGGCGTGGCCAATACCCTGGGTCGCTTGTGCGACGGTTTGCGCGCACGCGGGCATCAGGTGGAACTGGTACGACCGCGTCAGGGCTGCGACCAGCAGTTGGGCAGCGACGATGAACTGCTGCTGTGCCGCGGCTGGCCGCTACCGGGCTATCCCGGCCTGCAATGGGGTCAGTCGTCGATGCACAAACTGCTGCGGCGCTGGACGCGTCATCGCCCGGATGTGCTCTACATCGCGACCGAAGGGCCGCTGGGCCTCTCTGCGTTGCGTGCGGCACGGCGACTGGGGATTTCCGTGGTCAGCGGTTTCCACACCAATTTCCAGCAGTACTCCAACCAGTACGGGCTGGGTTTGCTTACGCGCCTGCTGACTCACTACCTGCGCTGGTTCCACAACCGTTCGACCATGACCCTGGTGCCCAGCGTCAGCCAGCGCATGGAACTGGAGCGACGTCATTTCGAACGACTGGCGTTGCTGTCCCGAGGCGTCGACAGCGAATTGTTTCACCCGGCCAAACGGTTAAATGCCCTGCGTGAGCAATGGGGACTGGCCGAGGCAGACATCGCCGTCATTCATGTCGGACGCCTGGCCCCGGAAAAAAACCTCGGCCTGCTCAAGCGCACCTTCAATACCCTCAAGGCGAGTTATCCCCAGCGCATCCTGAAACTGATCGTGGTCGGCGACGGCCCGCAGCGCCAGGAACTGGAAAACGAAATGCCCGAAGCGATTTTCTGTGGCACCCAACGGGGTGAAGCCCTGGCGTGTCACTACGCTTCGGGCGATGTGTTTCTGTTTCCGAGCCTGACCGAAACCTTTGGCAATGTAGTGCTTGAAGCACTTGCCTCGGGGCTCGGCGTGGTGGCCTACGACAAGGCGGCAGCCGCCCAGCATATTCGTCATGGCTACAACGGCGTGCTGGCGATGCCGGGAGATGAAGAAGCGTTCTGCGATGCAGCGGCATGGCTGCTGGAGGACAGGGAAGCCTTGCGCAATGTGCGGCTCAATGCGCGCCAGCATGCCAGTCGCCAGGGTTGGGCGACGATCATCGAGCAGTTCGAGGGACAGTTGCGCGGGGCTTGTGCCGGGGAGATGGTGGTGCCGAATGCACCGACTGTTCCCTGAATCTTCGGTGATTTGAAGCCCGCTCCCACAGGGTTCTTGGTTTACACATGATTTGTGATCGCCACAGAACCTGTGGGAGCGAGCTTGCTCGCGATAGCGTCAGTCCAGACGCCGCTTAAACCAGCGTCATCAACGCCTCACGGCTGAACGGCAGAATGTCTTCCTCACGGCCATCGCGCACTTTCTGTGCCCAGTCCGGGTCCACCAGCAAGGCACGACCCACCGCCACCAGGTCGAACTCATCGTTGTTCAGGCGCTCCAGCAGTTTTTCCAGACTGGCCGGTTGTGCGACCTTGTCGGTGTTGACCATGAATTGCAGGAACTCGCCATCCAGGCCGACGCTGCCCACAGTGATGGTCGGCTTGCCGGTGAGTTGGCGGGTCCAGCCGGCAAGGTTCAGCTCGGAACCGTCGAACTCCGGCTCCCAGAAGCGGCGGGTCGAGCAGTGGAAAATATCCACGCCCGCATCCGCCAGCGGCTTGAGGAACTCGCCCAAGGCTTCCGGGGTTTGCACCAGACGTGCGGTGTAGTCCTGCTGCTTCCACTGGGAGAAACGGAAGATGATCGGAAAACCTTCACCGACCGCAGCACGCACGGCCTGAATCAACTCAATGGCGAAGCGCGAACGGTTGGCCAGATTACCGCCGTACTCGTCGGTACGCTGGTTGCTGCCTTCCCAGAAGAACTGGTCGATCAGGTAACCGTGGGCACCGTGGATTTCCACGCCGTCCATGCCGATGCTCTGGGCATCCTTGGCGGCCTGGGCGAACGCGGCGATCACGTCCTGGATGTCCTGTTTGGCCATGCCGTGCACCACGACCTGACCTTCCTTGATTTTTTCCGACGGGCCATAACCCGGCACGCTGGCGTCCGGCTCGGTGCCGATACGGCGCACGCTGCCCACATGCCACAGCTGCGGAACGATCTTGCCGCCTTCGGCGTGAACGGCATCGACGACCTTCTTCCAGCCGGCCAGGGCCGTTTCACCGTAGAAATGCGGAACGTTCGGGTAGCCGTTGGACGCCTTGTGACCGACGGTGGTGCCTTCAGTGATGATCAGGCCGACGCCCGCAGCGGCGCGGCGACGGTAGTATTCGATCACTTTGGAATCAGGCACGCCGCCCGGGGAAAAGGAGCGGGTCATCGGCGCCATGACGACGCGGGTCGGCAGTTCGAGGGTGCCGAGGTGGAACGGTTTGAACAGGGCTTTGACGGGCATGGGACGCTCCACGGAAGGATGATTTTATGACGGCGATAATATGGAGAGTCCGACGCCTTGAACAGCATTATTGATTTTGGTGATTAAGAGCTAAAAGGTACGAATTACTGTAGGAGCGAGCTTGCTCGCGATGGACTGGAGAACGCCGCGCCGTATCAGGCTTGTAGCGTTATCGTTGACGACCATCGCGAGCAAGGCTCGCTCCTACAGGGGGAGATATCAGCTCAGCGCTTTTTCAATCGCGTGAACAATGGTCGGATCATCCGGCGCCGTACGCGGCGAGAACCGCGCCAGCACGCGACCATCCTTGCCCAGCAGGAACTTCTCGAAATTCCAGGTGATATCGCCGGGAAATTCCGCGCCCTCGCCCGCCAGCAAGCGGTACAACTGATGACGATCATGCCCGTTGACTTCCAGCTTGCTGGACAACGGAAAGGTCACGCCATAGTTGAGGCTGCAAAAATCCTTGATCTCCCGCTCGGTCCCCGGTTCCTGCCCGGCAAACTGGTTGCACGGCAAGCCCAACACGCTGAAGCCTTTGGCCTTGTATTGCTGGTAGAGGTTTTCCAGCGCCGCGTACTGCGGGGTCAAGCCGCATTTGGAGGCGACGTTGACCACCAGCACGACTTGGCCTTTGAAAGGCGCCAGAGGTAGCTCCTGTCCATCCAGGGCTGTCAATTTAAGGTCGTGAAAAGCACTCATGGCGTACTCCAGATTCCCGTGTTCTTTTCGAAACAGCCACTTGGCGGTGTCATCAGGGACAGCCGCAGACTAAAAAGGCGCCCTCGGGGCGCCTCTCCAGCTATCTGAGCTTAGCGCAGAAATCAGTGGTGATGGCCACCTTCGCCATGGACGTGGCCATGAGCGATTTCTTCCTGGCTGGCGTCACGAATGGCAACGATCTTGACCTGGAAATTCAGGCGCTGACCGGCCAACGGGTGGTTGCCGTCAACGGTGACGTCGTCGCCGTCCAGATCACGGATGGTCACGATCTGCATCTGGCCGTCCGGAGCGGAAGCGTGGAACTGCATGCCCACTTCCAGCTCATCGACGCCTTCGAACATGCTGCGGCTCAGGGTGCTGACCAGTTCGGCAGCGTATTCGCCGTAAGCGTCTTCCGGTTCAACGGCTACGGTCAGCTCGTCGCCGACAGCCTTGCCTTCCAGAGCCTTTTCCAGGCCAGGGATGATGTTGCCTGCGCCTTGCAGGTAGACCAGCGGCGCGCCGCCGGCGGAGCTGTCGATGACCTCACCAGCGTCGTTGGTCAGGGTATAGTCGATGGAGACAGCCTTATTGGCGGCGATCAGCATGGGGCGAGACCTTTTGCATAAGAAGATTGAAGGACCAAGTTTAGCGAAGCAATCGTCCGAAAGCGAACACAACCCGGACAGACGGAATTCGACGATCACAGGCTTCCATCAGGACGAGAACGGCCATTGGGTGGCCGAGCTTTCCTGCGGCCACACCCAACACCTGCGGCACCAGCCACCCTGGCAATCGCGCGCCTGGGTCATGGACCCTGTGCAGCGCCAGGAAAAAATAGGCCAACCCTTTGCCTGCGGTTGGTGCGCACAAGGCTCGGTTAGCGATAACCTTGGCGACTGAATTTCGGTAGTCGGCCAAATATAAGCTGACACCATTGCCATGCTCCTCCAGAGAATCCGCATGCAAACTTTTTTTATCGCACCCACCGATTTTGGTGTGGGTCTGACCTCCATCAGCCTCGGGCTGGTGCGCACATTGGAACGGGCCGGGCTGAAAGTCGGCTTCTTCAAACCGATTGCCCAGCCGCATCCGGGCGACACCGGCCCTGAGCGCTCCACCGAGCTGGTGGCGCGCACGCATGGTCTGAAACCGCCACAACCGCTGGGTCTGGCGCACGTCGAGCGGATGCTCGGCGACGGCCAGCTTGATGAGTTGCTCGAAGAAATCATCACCTTGTACCAGCAAGCAGCCGTCGGCAAAGACGTGCTGGTGGTTGAAGGCATGGTGCCGACCCGCAGCGCCAGTTATGCCGCGCGGGTCAACCTGCATTTGGCCAAGAGCCTCGATGCCGAGGTGATTCTGGTTTCGGCTCCGGAAAACGAAGTGCTGGCCGAACTCTCCGGCCGCGTTGAATTGCAGGCGCAATTGTTCGGTGGTCCGAAGGATCCGAAAGTCCTCGGCGTGATCCTCAACAAGGTCAAGACTGACGAGAGCATGGACGCCTTCGCCGCGCGTCTGAAAGAGCATTCGCCCTTGCTGCGCAGCGGTGAATTCCGTCTGCTCGGCTGCATTCCGTTTCAGCCGGAACTCAATGCGCCGCGCACCCGCGACGTCGCCGACCTGATGGGTGCGCAAGTGCTCAACGCCGGTGATTATGAAACCCGGCGCATGACCAAAATCATCATTTGCGCCCGCACCATGCGCAATACCGTGGAGTTGCTCAAGCCCGGTGTTCTGGTGGTGACCCCGGGGGATCGCGACGACATCATCCTCGCCGTCAGCCTCGCGGCGATCAACGGCGTGCCGCTGGCCGGCCTGCTGCTGACCAGCGACACCCTGCCGGATCCGCGCATCATGGATCTGTGCCGTGGCGCATTACAGGCCGGTTTGCCGGTGTTGTCGGTGAGCACCGGCTCCTACGACACCGCTAACCTGCTCAATGGCCTGAACAAGGAAATCCCGATCGACGACCGCGAGCGAGCGGAAATCATCACCGACTTCGTCGCCAGTCATCTCGACGCCAACTGGCTGCACCAGCGCTGCGGTACACCCCGGGAAATGCGCCTGTCGCCAGCGGTGTTCCGCTATCAATTGATCCAGCGTGCCCAGGCTGCCAACAAACGCATCGTCCTGCCTGAAGGCAGCGAACCGTTCACTGTGCAAGCGGCGGCGATCTGTCAGGAACGCGGGATCGCTCGTTGCGTGTTGCTGGCCAAACCTGAAGACGTCGAGGCCGTGGCCCGCGCCCAAGGCATCGTATTGCCGCCGGGGCTGGAGATTCTCGATCCGGACCTGATCCGCGAGCGTTATGTCGAACCGATGGTCGCCTTGCGTAAGACTAAAAGCCTCAACGCGCCGATGGCCGAGCAGCAACTGGAAGACACCGTGGTGATCGGCACCATGATGCTGGCCCTGGATGAAGTCGACGGACTGGTCTCGGGCGTGATCAACACCACCGCCAACACCATCCGTCCGGCCCTGCAGCTGATCAAGACGGCGCCGGGCTGCACCCTGGTGTCGTCGGTGTTCTTCATGCTGTTTCCGGAAGAAGTGCTGGTCTACGGCGACTGCGTGATGAACCCGCACCCAAGCGCCTCCGAACTGGCCGAGATCGCCCTACAAAGCGCCGACTCGGCGGCTGCATTCGGCATCACCCCTCGGGTGGCGATGATCAGTTATTCCAGCGGCGAGTCGGCCACGGGCGAGGAAGTCGAAAAGGTTCGCGAAGCCACCCTGCTCGCCCACGAGCAACAGCATTCGCTGCTGATCGACGGCCCGTTGCAATACGACGCCGCCGCCAACGAAGACGTCGCCCGGCAACTGGCGCCGAACAGCCGGGTCGCCGGTCGCGCCACGGTATTCGTGTTTCCCGACCTGAACACCGGCAACACCACGCACAAAGCCGTGCAGCGCAGCGCCGACTGCGTCAGCCTCGGGCCGATGCTGCAAGGCCTGCGCAAACCGGTGAACGATTTGCCGCGTGGTGCGCAGGTCGACGACATCGTCTACACCATCGCGTTGACCGCGATCCAGGCAGCCAACCGACCTATGGATGTGTAAATGCTGGATTTTCTACCTGCTCCGCTGCGAGGCGTGATCGCCTCGCTGCTGTTGGCACTGAATACGATTCTGCTCTGCTCGTTCCTGTTCTGCGTGGCACTCGTCAAAGTATTGCCGTTCGCCTTCACCCAGCGCCTCTCGGGCTGGCTGATGAGCCATACCCACGAAGCCTGGATCAGCATCAACAAAGGCTGGATGAATCTGGTCCGTAGCACCCGCTGGCACATCAGCGGCCTACAAGGCCTCGACTATCAGCACTCGTACCTGATCACCAGCAACCACCAGAGCTGGGTCGACATCCTGGTGCTGCAATACGTGCTCAACCGGCGCATTCAACCGCTGAAGTTCTTTCTCAAGCAGGAGCTGATCTGGGTTCCGGTGATCGGTCTGGCCTGGTGGGCGCTGGGCTTTCCGTTCATGAAACGCTACTCCAAGGCCTATCTGGAGAAGCATCCGGAAAAGAAAGGCAAGGACCTGGAAACCACCCGCAAGACCTGTGCGAAATTCCGCGACAACCCGGTGGGCATTTTCAACTTCGTCGAAGGCACGCGCTTCACCAAGGGCAAGCATGCCCAGCAGCAGTCACCCTTCAAGTACCTGCTCAAGCCCAAGGCTGGTGGCATTGCCTTTGTGCTGGATGCGATGGGTGAGCAGCTTGAATCGATCGTCAACGTGACGATTCATTATCCGGCCGGTCGGCCCGGTTTCTGGGACTTGTTGTGCGGGAACGTTGCGGACGTGGTGGTGCACTTTGAAGAACTGAAGATTGCGCCGCAGTTCATCGGCAAGAACTATGACCAGGACGGTGAATACCGCCTGCAATTCCAGGGTTGGATCAATCAGATGTGGCAGGACAAGGATGCGTTGCTTGCGCAGATGCATCGTGAGTATCCAGCGAAGTCTTGAGGTGCCTGTACCGGCCTCTTCGCGGGCAAGCCCGCTCCCACAGGGACCGCGTCGTTCACAAATTTTGCGAACACCCTCAAAACTGTGGGAGCGGGCTTGCCCGCGATAGCCATTTCAAGGACACAAAAAAACCCGCAGACAATCACTTGTCTGCGGGCTTTTCATTTACGGCTAAGGCTTAGATCGCCCCACGCTCGCGCAGCAGACCCAGCACTTGCTTGACGCCTTCTTCCAGCGACACGGACTGGGTGTCGATCACCAGGTCGGCATCCAGCGGCACGTCGTACGGGAACGACTCGCCCGGGATGTTATCCCCGGCCGCCGCGTACAGGCCTTGCGGATCACGCTCGGCGCAGACCGTCGGCGAAGCCTGGACGTAGACCGTCAGCAGACGCTCCTTGCCGATCAGTTCCCGGGCCTGTTCACGACCTTCGGCACTCGGCGCAACGAACGCTGCCAGGGTCAGCAGACCGGCTTCGTTGAACTGACGCGCGACGTGTGCGGCACGACGCCAGTTCTCGGTACGCCCGGCGCGATCCTGTGGCAGACCTTTGTTCAGGTCGTGACGCAGGTTCTGGCCATCGAGTACGAACACCGCACGACCCAGGTCGAACAGCTTGCGCTCGACCGCATACGCCAGAGTGCTTTTGCCCGCGCCCGACAAGCCGCTGAACAACACGGTGGCCGGTTGCTGGCCGAAGCGCTGGGCGCGTTCTTCGGTGGCGACGTGTGCGAGTTTGCCGTGATGCGTGCTGCTGCCCTGCGCCACCGGTTGAGCGATGATCATGCCGGCGGCGACGGTGCCATTGGTCAAACGATCGATGACGATGAACGAACCGGTGGTGCGGTTGCTCGCGTAACCGTCCAGCGCGATGGCTGCATCGAGGCTGATCTTGACCCGACCGATCTCGTTCAGTTGCAAGGCACTGGCAGGGCCTTCTTCCAGGGTGTTCACGTCAACGCGGTTGACAATGCTGGTGATCGAACCCGGCACGTACGTCGTGGCGCGCTTGATGTCGTATTTCTTGCCCGGCAGCATCGGCTCTTCGGCCATCCACACCAGCATGGCCTCGAAGCCGTCAGTCACTTGCGGCAGGTTGTCGGCGTGTACCAGCAAATCGCCGCGCGAGATGTCGATCTCGTCTTCCATGGTCAGCGTCACGGCCTGACCCGGACCTGCATGCTCCAGCTCACCTTCGAAGGTGACGATGGATTTCACGCGACTGCTCTTGCCCGACGGCAGCACCACGACTTCGTCACCCTTGTGCACGACGCCACTGGCCAGGGTGCCGGCGAAACCACGGAAGTTCAGGTTCGGACGGTTGACGTACTGCACCGGGAAACGCAGGTCGGTGTAGTTGCGGTCGCTGGCGATCTCGACGGTTTCGAGAATTTCCATCAGCGACTGACCGGTGTACCACGGCGAGCGCTCGGACTTGTTCACCACGTTGTCGCCCTTGAGCGCCGACATCGGCACGAAGGCCATGGTGGTCGGCTTGAAGGCGATGCCTTCGGCGAACTTCAGGTAATCGGCCTTGATCGAGTCGAAGACTTTTTCGTCGAAACCGTTGAGGTCCATCTTGTTGATGGCGACCACGATGTGCTTGATGCCCAGCAACGAGGCAATGAAGCTGTGGCGACGGGTCTGGGTCTGCACGCCATAACGGGCGTCGACCAGAATGATCGCCAGGTCACAGGTGGACGCACCGGTGGCCATGTTGCGGGTGTACTGCTCATGGCCGGGGGTGTCGGCGATGATGAATTTGCGCTTGGCGGTGGAGAAGTAGCGGTAAGCGACATCGATGGTGATGCCCTGTTCCCGCTCGGCCTGCAGGCCGTCGACCAGCAACGCCAGGTCGATATCATCACCGGTGGTGCCGACTTTTTTCGAGTCGCGGGTAATGGCTTCCAGGTGATCTTCGTAGATCATTTTGGAGTCGTGCAGCAGACGCCCGATCAGGGTGCTCTTGCCGTCATCGACGTTGCCACAGGTAAGAAAGCGCAGCATTTCCTTGCGTTCGTGCTGGCCCAGATAGGCGAGGATGTCCTCGCTGATCAAATCAGATGCGTGCGACATGACAACCCCTTAGAAATAACCCTGACGTTTCTTTTCTTCCATCGAGCCTGCGCCATCGTGATCGATGACCCGGCCCTGGCGTTCGGAAGTTCGCGTCAGGAGCATTTCCTGAATGATGTCGGTCAGGCTGATGGCCTCGGACTCGACCGCACCGGTCAACGGGTAGTCGCCGAGTGTGCGGAAACGGACCTTCTTCTTGACGATGCGTGCCTTGTCTTCATCGCTCAGGTGATTGAGCAGGCGTTCATCGTCGATCATGATCCAGGTACCATTCATCTCGATAACGTCGCGCTCGGCGGCGAAATACAGCGGCACGATCGGGATGCCTTCGAGGTAGATGTACTGCCAGATGTCCAGCTCGGTCCAGTTCGACAACGGGAACACGCGGATCGATTCGCCCTTGTTGACCTTGCCGTTGTACACGTTCCACAACTCGGGACGCTGGTTTTTCGGGTCCCAGCGGTGCTTGGTATCGCGGAAGGAATACACGCGCTCTTTGGCACGGGACTTCTCTTCGTCACGACGGGCACCACCGAAAGCAGCATCGAAACCGTACTTGTCGAGGGCCTGCTTGAGGCCTTCGGTTTTCATGATATCGGTGTGCTTGGCACTGCCGTGGGTCAGCGGGTTGATGCCCTGCGCGACGCCATCGGGGTTGACGTGCACCAGCAGGTCGAGGCCGAGTTCTTCGACCATGCGGTCGCGGAACGCGTACATTTCCTTGAACTTCCACTGGGTGTCGACGTGCATCACCGGGAACGGCAGTTTGCCCGGGAAGAAGGCCTTGCGCGCAAGGTGCAGCATCACGGCGGAGTCTTTACCGACGGAGTACAGCATCACCGGGTTGTCGAACTCGGCGGCCACCTCGCGGATGATGTGGATGCTTTCCGCCTCCAGCTGTTTCAGATGCGTCAGTTTATCGACCATGGCTACTCACGAAAGCTTTCTTATGAACGGCCAGCGGGCCGTGTTCGAGCGGGGATCCTAGCACAGCGACCTCTTCTAATCAGGACGCCAACTAGATCGAAAGAGCATATGAATATGCCTGCCCGTTTGGGTTGAATGCGGCCCTCTGTAGGAGCAGCCTGCTCGCGATGGTCGCTAACGATAACGCTGGAAGCCTGACACCCCGCGGTGCTCTCAGGTTCATCGCGAGCAGGCTCGCTCCTACAGGGATGGCGATTCGTCAGATCGGATTCGGGCAATCGATGAAAATGTGTTCCAGCGCAAAGCGCCGCGCCAGGTAATCCCCCAGCGCCTGAACGCCGTAGCGCTCGGTGGCATGGTGACCGGCGGCGATGAAGCTGATGTCGTTTTCCCGGGCGCTGTGGAAGGTTTGCTCGGAAGCCTCGCCGCTGAGGTACAGATCGACGCCTGCCAGAATGGCCTGATCGATGTAACCCTGGCCACCACCGGTGCACCAGCCAACACGGCGGATCATGGCACTGCCTTCGATCAACAGCGGCTCACGGCCCATCACTTCCTGGACGCGGCGAGCGAAATCCCGTGGCATCATCGGTTCATTCAGCGAGCCGACCAGGCCGACAATCTTCAGGTTGTCCGGGTCCAGCGGGCCTTCGACGGTGATGTCGAGCTGCCGTGCGAGCTGCACGTTATTACCGACGTCCGGGTGCAGGTCCAGCGGCAGATGATAGGACAGCAGGCTGATATCGTGCTTGAGCAGAGTCTTCAAGCGGCGCTGTTTCATGCCGGTGATGCACGGGTTCTCGCCTTTCCAGAAGTAGCCATGATGCACCAGCACCAGGTCGGCATTGGCCTCCACGGCAGCATCAAGCAAGGCCTGGCTGGCGGTGACGCCACTGACAATGCGCATCACTTGCGGACGACCTTCGACTTGCAGGCCGTTGGGGCAGTAATCGGCGATTTTGGCGCTGTTGAGGTAGCGGTCGGCTTCTTCAACGAGGGTGCTCAGGGCGACGGCCATGAAAGACTCCTAAATATCCCGTTCCGAGGCGCGTGCGGCCTCGTATAATGCGCGTCATTATGAGCGGTCTCATACCGCCTGCAACTCTCTCAGGAACTGCTTAATGCTCAAGGCGCTGCGTTTTTCCGGCTGGCCGCTGTTGGCCGGCGTGCTTGTCGCTCTTTTGATAATCCAGCGTTACCCGCAGTGGGTCGGGCTCCCGAGCCTCGACGTCAATCTGCAACAAGCGCCGCAAACCACCAGCATGCAGCAGGGTCCGGTGTCTTATGCCGAAGCGGTAAGCACCGCTGCGCCTTCGGTGGTAAACCTGTACACCACCAAAGTCATCAACAAACCCACCCATCCGTTGTTCGAAGATCCGCAATTTCGTCGCTTCTTCGGCGACAACTCGCCCAAGCAGAAACGCATGGAATCGAGCCTCGGTTCCGGCGTGATCATGAGCCCGGAAGGCTACATCCTGACCAACAACCACGTGACCAGCGGCGCCGACCAGATCGTGGTGGCGCTCAAGGACGGTCGGGAAACCCTGGCGCGGGTGATCGGCAGCGACCCGGAGACTGACCTCGCGGTGCTGAAAATCGACCTGAAAAACCTGCCGTCGATCACTGTCGGGCGTTCCGACAACATCCGCATCGGCGATGTCGCGCTGGCCATCGGCAACCCGTTCGGCGTCGGCCAGACCGTGACCATGGGCATCATCAGCGCCACCGGTCGCAACCAACTGGGCCTGAACAACTACGAAGACTTCATCCAGACCGATGCGGCGATCAACCCCGGCAACTCTGGCGGTGCGCTGGTGGATGCCATCGGTAACCTGACCGGCATCAACACGGCGATTTTCTCCAAGTCCGGCGGTTCCCAGGGCATTGGTTTCGCGATCCCGGTGAAGCTGGCGATGGAAGTGATGAAATCGATCATCGAGCACGGCCAGGTGATTCGTGGCTGGCTGGGTATCGAAGTGCAGCCGCTGACCCAGGAACTGGCCGAATCGTTCGGCTTGTCCGGGCGTCCGGGCATTGTCGTGGCGGGGATTTTCCGCGACGGTCCGGCACAGAAGGCCGGCCTGCAACTGGGCGATGTGATTCTTGCCATCGATGGCGAACCGGCCGGTGATGGCCGTCGCTCGATGAATCAGGTGGCGCGGATCAAGCCCACCGACAAGGTCGCGATCGAGGTGATGCGCAACGGCAAGGAACTCAAGCTGATGGCGGAAGTCGGCCTGCGGCCGCCACCGGCACCGGTCAAAGAGAAAGAAGAAGAGTAAGCAGCTCACACCGCCCTTGTAGGAGCGAGCCTGCTCGCGATGGTGTGTCAGATAAATCAACGGTGACTGACACAC
>NZ_JBFUHY010000034.1:0-46442 GCF_056402155.1 Pseudomonas sp. P4_C1 | reverse complement strand
CGTCAGGCCAGCATTTTGCCTCGGGCTTCCTTCAGATTCGCAGTCACCCGCGACACCCTTGCCTCTGGCTAACACTTCCCCTTGCCGGGTGTGTAGAGGACTTTCACCTCCAAGTCACCAGCGAGGCCACCACAGCCAAGCTGGTTGCGCTTACGCGCAACGCGCCATGCCTGGCGCACAAGCAAAAGAGCAGCCGAGGCTGCTCAATCTGTTTTGCCGATTATCCCGCGCACCGCGCGGGAATAACCATTTCAATCAACGTTTCTGGGTCAGGGCGCGGCGTTCAAATTCCACGATCCGCTGACGGTAATGCTCGATCGTCTGGGCGGTCAGTACGCTGCGCTGGTCGTCCTTCAGTTCGCCGTTGAGCTCCTGGGACAATTTGCGCGCCGCTGCCACCATCACATCGAAGGCCTGCTTCGGATGACGCGGGCCTGGCAGCCCCAGGAAGAAACTCACCGCCGGGGTGCTGAAGTGGTCGATGTCGTCCAGGTCGAATACGCCCGGCTTGACCGCGTTGGCCATGGAGAACAGGACTTCACCGTTGCCGGCCATGCTTTCGTGGCGGTGGAAAATATCCATCTCACCGAAACGCAGGCCGCTCTCCAGAATGTTCTGCAACAGCGCCGGGCCCTTGAAGCCGGCAGCGTCGCGGCAGATCACGCTGATCACCAGCACTTCTTCAGCTTGCGGTTGTTCTTTGCCGTTGACCGCTGGCGAAGCCTTGGTGTCATCCGGGAAATCGTCGTCGCGGCTGCTGAAGCTCGGGCCGCCGTCCAGATCCAGACTGAGGTTCATATCGCCCTGGGAAGGTTCGCCGTGGCTACGCTTGCCGCGCTTGGACCCCGACTCGCGAGGCTCGCGGGCCGGCATGCTCACCGACGGCAGATCCTGCTCGTCCAGTTGCGGCTCTTTATGTGTGTCCAGCACGCGCGGCGGGCCCAGCAGCTCGGCGCTGGTGCTGCCTTCCTCGTCTGGCAGGCTGGACAGACTTCGATCAAGACGGAACTTCAGTTTTCCCTTGCCGCCGCGCATACGGCGCCAGCCATCGAAAAGAATACCGGCAATGACAATAATGCCGATGACGATCAGCCACTCGCGCAGACCGATTTCCATGTAATCCCGTGCCTCTATGAAAAATGCTGAAAAATAAGGGGTTTACAACCTGCAAACCGCTTTAAAACGTGGCGCCAACTCTATGTTCTGACAGGCGTTTTGCCCACGTATACGAAAAATTGACATTAAACTAGCACGACCAAAGGTAACTTTACACCGTCTACCACATTGGCTAGCGCGAATATGTCGATTGGCCAGCAAGTCGAAGCCAGTAAAAGAGTCCTACAAACCGTAAACACCCTTTCCTGCAACCACGACTCAGGCATCCACCATTGCCATCGCCTCCTCGACATCCACCGCCACCAGACGTGAGCAACCGGGTTCATGCATCGTTACCCCCATCAGTTGTTCGGCCATTTCCATGGCGATCTTGTTGTGGGTGATATAGATGAACTGCACTGTCTGTGACATTTCTTTTACCAATCGCGCGTAGCGTCCAACGTTAGCGTCATCCAGCGGCGCGTCAACCTCATCGAGCATGCAGAACGGCGCCGGGTTCAATTTGAAGATCGCAAAAACCAGGGCCAATGCAGTCAGGGCTTTTTCGCCGCCGGAGAGCAAATGGATGGTGCTGTTCTTCTTTCCTGGCGGCTGCGCCATGATTGTTACCCCTGTATCGAGTAGATCTTCGCCCGTCAGTTCCAAATACGCGCGGCCTCCACCGAAAACTTTTGGGAAAAGCGCCTGTAAACCGCCATTGATCTGATCAAAGGTATCCTTGAAACGGTTACGGGTTTCCTTGTCGATCTTGCGAATCACGTTCTCAAGGGTATCGAGCGCTTCCACCAGATCRTCGTTCTGCGCATCCAGATAACGTTTACGTTCCGATTGTTGCTGGTACTCATCGATGGCCGCCAGGTTGATCGCGCCCAGACGCTGAATCCTCGCGGCGATACGCTCGAGTTCTTCCTCGGCCTCTTTCTCGCTGGCCTCTGCAGTCAATGTCGCGAGTACGCCGTGGAGATCGTAGCCGTCTTCCAGCAATTGGTCCTGCAAGGTCTTGCGGCGCACGCTCAGGGCTTGCCATTCCATGCGCTGGGTTTCGAGCTGGCTGCGAATCAACTGGGATTGCTGTTCGGCCTGACTGCGACGCTTTTCGGCGTCGCGCAGTTCGCGGTCGGCGTCTTCGAGGGTGATCTGCGCGGTCTTGAGTTCTTCGTCGACGGTCATGCGCTTGTCGAGCAACTCCTCGAGTTTCAGGCGCAGCTCTTCCAGCGGTGCTTCGCCCTCCTCCAGATTGAGGCTCAGTTGCTCGCGTTTTTCCGTCAGCCGCTCGGACTGCATCTCCAGACGCTCCAGCGCCTGGCGCGTGGAATCGTGCTGCGCCTTGAGCGAGCCCAGACGCACCGCCAACTGGTGGGCGTGATCCTTGTGCTGCCGGGCTTCCTGACGTACCCGGTCAAGACGCTCACGCAGGCTGTCGCGCTGGGCCAACAGCAACTCACGCTGCTCGGTGTCCAGCGCCATGCTGTCGAGGGCTTCCTGCAATTGCAGGCGCGCTTCACCGATGTTTTCGTGCTCCAGGGCCCGCTGCTCGTCCAGCTCGGTGAGCTCTTCGTCGAGGCGGCTACGGCGCAGGGTCAATTGTTCGGCCTTGGCTTTGCCGGCGGACAATTGAGCCTTCAATTCACCTTGCTGGCGTGCTTCGTCCTGCAGCAAACGGCGCAAATGTTCGCGACCGTTTTCCTGCTGACGCTGCTGCGCCCYGAGATTCTGCAGCCGGGTTTCCAGGGTTTCGACGGCGGCTTCGCGCTCTTCACGCTCAAGGCCCAGTTGCTGGATTTCCTGACCGCGAGCGAGCACGCCGCTTTCCGCTTCACTGGCCCGACGCACCCGCAGGAAATGCCGTCCAACCCAGTAACCGTCACGACTGATCAGGCTCTGCCCGACGGCCAGTTGACCGCGCAAGGCCAAGGCCTGCTCGAGGCTGTCGACCGGCTTGACCTGCCCCAGCCATGGCGACAGATCGAGCTGCGCCTCGACCTTGTCCAGCAGGCTGCCCGGCACCCGTACGCCATCGCTGGACGGGCTGAGCAAACGCAAATCGCCCTGGGCAAACCCGGACAGATCGAAATCGTTGAAGTCGTCCACCAGCACCGCTTGCAGGTCGGCGCCGAGCACGGTTTCCACCGCCAGCTCCCAACCGGCTTCAACCTTCAGGCCTTCGGCCAGGCGCGGGCGATCCGCAAGATTCTGATCGCGCAGCCATTCGGCGGTGCCGGTGCCCGGATCGAGCGCGGCTTGTTGCAAGGCTTCGAGTGAAGCCAGTCGACCGTTGAGGCGCTGCAAATCGCCCTGGGCCTGCTGTTGCGCCGACAGCGCCTGCTGCAACTCCTGACGCAATTGCTCAAGCTTTTCGACCTGAGCTTCTTCACTGGTCTGCAAATCTTCAAGGGTCGCTTCGGATTCAGCGAGCTGCTCGCTGAGCCCCATGATTGCCGCGTCTTCGGGATCTGCCGAAAGCAAGGCGCGTTCTTCGCCAAGGCGCTTATGCCGGTCCGCCAGACGTTCCAGGCTGGTTTCCAGCTGCTGGATCCGCGACTGCTGCACTTCGGCCTGACGGCGCGGCTCGGCGGCGGTGAGGTTGAACGTATCCCACTGCTCTTGCCAGCCGTGCATGGTGGTTTCGGATTCTTCCAGCGCGGCAGCGGCCTCTTCGGCGGCGGCGCTGGTGACTTCCTGCTCCGGGGTGAGCATGTCCAGCTCTTCGCCGAGGGTCAGCAGCAGCGTGCGGTCGTGGCCCAGGTGCGATTCGGTTTCCAGGCGTGCGCGCTCGGCCTCTTTCAGGTCGTCCTGCAACTGGCGCAAACGCTGCTGACCGTGCTGGATGCTCTGCTCGACCCGGGCGATGTCGCCACCGACCGAGTAGAAGCGTCCCTGCACCAGATTGAAGCGCTCCGAGAGATCGTGATGCCCGTCGCGCAGGCGCTCGATGCTCGCATCGGCGTTACGTTGCTCGGCGACCAGGGCTTCGAAAGAAACTTCCTGGTTGCCGATGATCACTTCACGCTGGCCAACCTGATCGTTCAGCGCCTGCCAGCGCAGGGCCGACAGCTGGGCCTTGAGCTGACGCTCCTCGCCCTTGAATTCCTGATACTTCTTGGCGGCCTCGGCCTGGCGATGCAAGCGTTCTAGTTGACGCTCAAGCTCTTCGCGCAGGTCGGTCAGGCGCTCGAGGTTTTCGTGGGTGCGGCGGATGCGGTTTTCCGTCTCTCGCCGGCGCTCCTTGTACTTGGAGATGCCTGCGGCTTCTTCGATGAAGTTACGCAGGTCTTCGGGCTTGGACTCGATCAGCTTGGAAATCATCCCCTGCTCGATGATCGAGTAGCTGCGCGGGCCGAGGCCGGTGCCGAGGAAGATGTCAGTGATGTCGCGGCGCCGGCATTTGGTGCCGTTAAGGTAGTAAGTCGTCTGGCTGTCGCGGGTCACTTTGCGGCGAATGGAAATTTCCGCATAGGCGGCGTACTCGCCAAGCAGTGTCCCGTCGGAGTTGTCGAACACCAGTTCGATGCTCGCCTGGCTCACCGGTTTGCGACTGGTGGAGCCATTGAAGATAACGTCGGTCATCGACTCGCCGCGCAGGTTCTTCGCCGAGCTCTCGCCCATCACCCAACGCACGGCGTCGATGATGTTCGACTTGCCGCAGCCATTGGGCCCGACCACTGCCGCCATGTTACTGGGGAAGTTCACCGTGGTCGGGTCGACGAAGGACTTGAACCCCGCCAGCTTGATGCACTTGAGCCGCACGTTTAAGCGTCCGTCAGGGCAGAAACCACCAGATCGCAACTGCGCTGGGCGTAAGCCGTCAGCACTTCGCGGATCTGCGGAAAGTCACGGGCCAGCACGGCAGCGAGCAAGCGCTCGAACAGTTCCAGGAATTCGCTCATCGACGCTTTGCGCTGGTCCAGCGCGAGGAAATACGCACGGCTCATGGCCGGTTGCAGATTCTCGACGGTTTCCTGCAAGTACGGGTTGTTGGCGAACGGATACGCGGCGCGCATCACATTGAAGCTATCGTCGACGAAGGTGCGGATGTCCTGACGCTCGTAGCTGGCAGTCAGGCGCTGCTGGATCTGCAAGAACGGCGCCATGTCGGCCTGGGTTTTCCAGCCACTGGCCACCGAGTTACCGAGCAGAATGTAGAGCTCGCTCATCAGCGTGCACAGACTCCGCACCTTGTGCGCGGTGAGTTCGGTAACGTGGGCGCCACGTCGCGGCAGGATCGCGATCAGGTGCCGACGCTCGAGGATCAGCAAGGCCTCGCGAACCGAACCACGGCTGACATTGAGGGCCAGCGTGACTTTCTGTTCCTGGATGCGCTCTCCGGGCTTCATTTCGCCGCGAATGATACGTTCGGCGAGGTGGTGAGCGATTTGCTCGGCGAGGCTGTCCGGCGCCTTGAACGTCATGGTTGTCCTTCAAACTCTTCGATCTGTACAAGCGGCGCAGTGTAGCGCAATTGCTGCATCAGGGCGGAGTGCCCGTCCGGAGGTTTTTGGCACGATTCAAGCAAAAAAGCAGGCTATCGAACCAACGACAATAATTAAGGAACAGGTGGTTGATCGACAAATTGCAATTTCCTGACCTTTAAGTCAGAAAATCATTGACCGAAAAGTCAGACCTGCTAAATTCAGTTCCTGTCGGTTAACAACAATAATGAGTCTGCGAGGCCTTCCGTGATCCAGTTTTTACTAAACCAGGAACTCCGTAGCGAGCACGCCCTGGACCCGAACCTGACCGTGCTCAATTATCTGCGCGACCATGTGGGCAAACCCGGTACCAAAGAAGGCTGCGCCAGCGGTGACTGTGGCGCCTGCACCGTGGTGGTCGGCGAGTTGCAAACGGATGATGACGGCCGCGAACACATTCGCTATCGCAGCCTCAACTCGTGCCTGACGTTCGTGTCGTCCCTGCACGGCAAACAGCTCATCAGCGTTGAAGACCTCAAGCACAAGGGTGAACTGCACAGCGTGCAGAAAGCCATGGTCGAGTGCCACGGCTCGCAATGCGGTTTCTGCACCCCCGGTTTCGTGATGTCGCTGTTTGCCCTGCAAAAGAACAGCGATGCACCGGACCATGCCAAGGCCCACGAAGCACTGGCCGGCAATCTGTGCCGCTGCACCGGCTACCGGCCGATCCTGGAAGCCGCCGAGCAGTCCTGCTGCGCCAAGCAGCCGGACCAGTTCGACGCCCGCGAGGCCGACACCATCGCGCGCCTGAAAGCCATTGCCCCGACCGATATCGGCGAACTCAACAGCGGCGACAAACGCTGCCTGGTGCCGCTGACCGTGGCCGACCTGGCCGACCTCTATGACGCCTATCCACAGGCCCGCCTGCTGGCCGGCGGTACCGACCTGGCGCTGGAAGTCACGCAGTTCCACCGCACCCTGCCGGTGATGATCTACGTTGGCAACGTCGCCGAGATGAAGCGCATCGAACGTTTTGACGACCGCCTGGAAATCGGCGCCGCCACGGCCCTGTCCGATTGCTACGAGGCCTTGAACGCCGAGTACCCGGACTTCGGTGAATTGCTGCACCGCTTCGCGTCCTTGCAGATCCGCAATCAGGGCACCCTTGGCGGCAACATCGGCAACGCCTCGCCGATTGGTGACTCACCGCCCCTGCTGATCGCCTTGGGCGCGCAAATCGTGCTGTGCAAGGGCGAAACCCGCCGCACCCTGGCGCTGGAAGATTACTTCATCGATTACCGCGTCACTGCGCGTCAGGAAAGCGAGTTCATCGAGAAGATCATCGTGCCGCGTGCCAGCGCCGAAAAACTGTTCCGTGCCTACAAGATCTCCAAGCGTCTGGACGATGACATTTCGGCGGTGTGCGCCGCCTTCAACATTCGCCTGGAAAACGGTGTAGTCGCTGAAGCCCGCGTCGCCTTTGGTGGCATGGCGGCTATCCCGAAGCGCGCCGCCGCCTGCGAAGCCGCGTTACTCGGTGCGCCGTTCAACAACGCCACCATCGAGCGTGCCTGCGCTGCCCTGGGCGAAGACTTCACGCCGCTCTCGGACTTCCGCGCCAGCAAGGAATATCGCCTGCTCAGCGCGCAGAACCTGCTGCGCAAATACTTCATCGAACTGCAAACACCGCACATCGAGACTCGGGTGACCGCTTATGTCTAATCATCACGCCGTAGAGAAGACCCAAGCCGAATTGGCTGAACTGTTCGCCAAGGACCTGACCACCGGTGTCGGCCGCAGCGTCAAGCACGACAGCGCCGCCAAGCATGTGGCCGGTGAAGCGCAGTACATCGACGATCGCCTGGAGTTTCCGAACCAGTTGCACGTTTATGCGCGCATGTCGGACCGTGCCCACGCCCGGATCATCAGTATCGACACCGCCCCCTGCTACGCCTTCGAAGGCGTGCGCATCGCCATCACCCACGAGGACGTGCCGGGCCTGAAAGACATCGGCCCATTGCTGCCAGGCGATCCGCTGCTGGCCATCGATACCGTGCAATTCGTCGGTCAACCGGTGGTCGCCGTTGCCGCGAATGACCTGGAAACCGCGCGTAAAGCGGCCATGGCCGCGATCATCGAATACGAAGACCTCGAGCCCGTGCTGGATGTGGTCGAAGCCCTGCGCAAACGCCACTTCGTACTCGACAGTCACACCCACAAACGCGGCGATTCAGCCACGGCGCTGGCCACTGCCAAACATCGCATCCAGGGCACCCTGCACATCGGTGGCCAGGAGCACTTCTACCTGGAAACCCAGATCTCTTCGGTGATGCCCACCGAAGATGGCGGCATGATCGTCTACTGCTCCACGCAAAACCCCACCGAAGTGCAGAAACTGGTGGCGGAAGTGCTGGACGTGTCGATGAACAAAATCGTCGTCGACATGCGCCGCATGGGCGGCGGTTTCGGCGGCAAGGAAACCCAGGCGGCGAGCCCCGCGTGCCTGTGCGCGGTGATCGCGCACCTCACCGGCCAGCCGACCAAGATGCGCCTGCCGCGGGTCGAAGACATGCTGATGACCGGCAAACGTCACCCGTTCTATGTCGAGTATGACGTCGGCTTCGACAGCACCGGCCGCCTGCACGGCATCAACCTGGAACTGGCCGGCAACTGCGGTTGCTCCCCTGACCTGTCGGCGTCGATTGTCGACCGGGCGATGTTCCACTCGGACAACTCGTACTACCTGGGCGATGCGACCATCAACGGTCATCGCTGCAAGACCAACACCGCATCGAACACCGCCTACCGTGGGTTCGGCGGCCCGCAAGGCATGGTCGCCATCGAAGAAGTGATGGACGCCATCGCCCGGCACCTGGCCCTGGATCCGTTGGCAGTGCGCAAGGCCAACTACTACGGCAAGACCGAGCGCAACGTCACCCACTACTACCAGACTGTCGAGCACAACATGCTCGAAGAGATGACCGCGGAACTTGAAGAAAGCAGCCAGTACACCGAGCGTCGCGAAGCGATCCGTCGCTACAACGCCAACAGCCCGATCCTGAAAAAAGGCCTGGCGCTGACCCCGGTGAAATTCGGCATTTCCTTCACCGCGAGTTTCCTCAACCAGGCAGGAGCACTGGTGCACGTCTACACCGACGGCAGCATCCACCTCAACCACGGCGGCACCGAAATGGGCCAGGGCCTGAACACCAAGGTCGCGCAGGTCGTGGCCGAAGTGTTCCAGGTGGAAATGGACCGCGTGCAGATCACCGCGACCAACACCGACAAAGTGCCGAACACCTCGCCGACCGCCGCTTCCAGCGGTGCYGACCTGAACGGCAAGGCCGCGCAGAACGCTGCCGAAACCATCAAGCAACGCTTGGTGGAATTCGCCGCTCGCCAATACAAGGTCAGCGAAGAAGACGTGGAATTCCACAACGGCCACGTGCGGGTTCGCGATCACATCCTGACCTTCGAAGCACTGATTCAGCAGGCGTATTTCGCCCAGGTGTCGCTGTCGAGCACCGGCTTCTACAAGACCCCGAAAATCTACTACGACCGCAGCCAGGCCCGTGGCCGGCCGTTCTACTACTTCGCCTTCGGCGCGGCGTGCTGCGAAGTGCTGGTCGATACCCTGACCGGCGAATACAAGATGCTGCGCACCGATATCCTCCACGACGTCGGCGCCTCGCTGAACCCGGCCATCGACATCGGTCAGGTCGAGGGCGGTTTCATCCAGGGCATGGGCTGGCTGACCATGGAAGAGCTGGTGTGGAACAACAAGGGCAAGCTGATGACCAATGGCCCGGCCAGCTACAAGATCCCGGCCGTGGCGGACATGCCGCTGGACCTGCGGGTGAAGCTGGTGGAAAACCGCAAGAACCCGGAAGACACGGTGTTCCATTCCAAGGCTGTGGGCGAGCCGCCGTTCATGCTCGGCATTGCCTCGTGGTGTGCGATCAAGGACGCGGTGGCAAGCCTGGGCGATTACAAGCATCAACCGAAAATCGACGCACCGGCGACTCCGGAGCGGGTGTTGTGGGGTTGTGAGCAGATGCGCCAGTTGAAGGCGGCGAAGGCTGTCGAAGCCGAGACCGAGTTGGCTTCGCTCTAAGACCGAGGTGCGGCTATCGCGAGCAAGCTCGCTCCCACAGGGTTATGTGCTGACTGATGGACCTGTACAAATCCAATGTGGGAGCGAGCTTGCTCGCGATGGCGGACTAACAGACACACAGATGTCGAGGTGAACATGTACAACTGGATCGACGCCCTCGCCGACCTGCAAAACCGGGGTGAGCCCTGCGTGCTGGTCACTATCATCGAAGAGCTCGGCTCGACGCCGCGCAACGCTGGCTCGAAGATGGTCATCAGCGCGAACCAGAGCTTCGACACCATCGGTGGCGGGCACCTGGAATACAAGGCCATGAAGATCGCCCGCGAGATGCTCGCCAGCGGCAAGCAGGACACGCATCTGGAGCGCTTCAGCCTCGGCGCCAGCCTGGGCCAATGCTGCGGTGGTGCGACGGTATTGCTGTTCGAACCGATGGGCCAGGTGCAGGCGCAGATCGCCGTGTTCGGTGCCGGCCACGTGGGCCGCGCACTGGTGCCACTGCTCGCTGGCCTGMCCTGCCGGGTGCGCTGGATCGACTCGCGGGAGGAAGAATTCCCCGAGCAGATCCCCCACGGTGTGCGCAAGATCGTCAGCGAAGAACCGGTGGATGAAATCGATGACCTGCCCGCCGGCAGCTATTGCATCGTGATGACCCACAACCATCAACTCGACCTCGAACTGACCGCTGCGATCCTCAAGCGCAACGACTTCGCCTACTTCGGTCTGATCGGCTCGAAGACCAAACGCGTGAAGTTCGAACATCGCCTGCGCGACCGCGGTTTCGACAGCAGCGTTGTGCAACGCATGCGCTGCCCGATGGGCATCGGCGAAGTCAAAGGCAAATTGCCTGTGGAAATCGCCATCTCCATCGCCGGCGAAATCATCGCCACCTATAACGCGAACTTCGGGCAGCACACCGCCAGCGCCGGATCGATTGCCAAACTGCTGCCTGCGTCACGCCGCAGCCAAGCGTCGAACTAAAGAGCCACCATTTGAGAACGCCCATGCCACTGACTCGCAAAGCCTACCGCGCCGCCATCCTGCACAGCATCGCCGACCCCGCCATCGTGGGCATCGAAGCCTCCTACGAGTATTTCGAAGACGGCTTGCTGGTTGTGGATAACGGCCAAATCAGCGCCCTCGGCCACGCCAGCGAATTGCTGCCGACCCTGCCGGCTGACGTCGAAATCACCCACTACCAGGATGCACTGATCACTCCAGGTTTCATCGACACCCATATCCACCTGCCGCAAACCGGCATGGTCGGTGCCTACGGCGAGCAATTGCTGGACTGGCTCAACACCTACACCTTCCCGTGCGAAAGCCAGTTCGCCAACAAAGCCCATGCCGATGAAGTCGCGGAGATTTTCATCAAGGAACTGCTGCGCAACGGCACCACCACTGCGCTGGTATTCGGCAGCGTGCATCCGCAATCGGTGAACTCGTTCTTCGAAGCCGCCGAGCAGTTGGACCTGCGGATGATCGCCGGCAAGGTGATGATGGRCCGCAACGCCCCGGACTACCTGACCGACACCGCCGAATCCAGCTACGTACAAAGCAAGGCGCTGATCGAGCGCTGGCACGGCAAGGGTCGCCTGCACTACGCGGTCACCCCACGCTTCGCACCGACCAGCACTCCGGAACAGCTAACCCTGGCCGGCCAATTGCTGACCGAATACCCGGATCTGTACATGCAGACCCACATCAGCGAAAACCTCAAGGAAATCGAGTGGGTCAAGGCGCTGTTCCCGGAGCGCAAGGGTTACCTGGACGTCTACGATCACTACCAGTTGCTCGGCGAGCGCTCGGTATTCGCCCACGGTGTGCATCTGTGCGATGACGAGTGCGCGCGACTGGCGGAAACCGGTTCAGCCATCTCGTTCTGCCCGACCTCGAACTTCTTCCTCGGCAGCGGCCTGTTCAACCTGCCGATGGCCGAGAAGCACAAGCTCAATGTCGGCATCGGCACCGATGTGGGCGGCGRCACCAGTTTCTCGCTGCTGCAAACCCTCAACGAAGCCTACAAGGTCATGCAGCTGCAAGGTGCACGCCTGAGCCCCTTCAAGTCGCTGTACCTGGCGACCCTCGGCGGCGCCCGTGCACTGCGCCTGGAAGACAAGATCGGCAACCTGCAACCGGGCACCGACGCCGACTTCCTCGTGCTGGACTACAACGCCACGCCGCTGCTGGGCTATCGCCTGAAGCAGGCCAATAACATCGCCGAGACGTTGTTTGTGTTGATGACGCTGGGTGATGACCGGACTGTGCTGCAGACTTATGCGGCGGGGAATCTGGTGCATCAGCGCTAAAAGTTTGCGCCCATAAAAAATCCCCCGTCGCTGTACAGCCCGGGGGATTTTTATTGCCTGTCAGATCGTCATCGCGAGCAGGCTCGCTCCCACAGTTGATCTTCAGTGATCACAAATTTCGCATTCGACACAAAACCCTGTGGGAGCCAGCCTGCTGGCGATAGGCGCGACGCGGTCTATCAGAGTTTCGCGGTCGACCGCCCTGGCTTCTTGGTCTGCAACAAATGCGAGAACACCGCATGCAGATCATCCGAAGCACTTTCTTCGTCGAGGTTGAGCTTGCTGTCGATGTGATCCATGTGGTGCATCATCAGGTCGACCGCCAGTTCAGCGTCGCGTTTTTCGATGGCGTCGATCAACTGGGTGTGCTCGTCGTAGGAGCAGTGGGAGCGGTTGCCGCTTTCGTACTGGGCGATGATCAGCGAAGTCTGGGACACCAGGCTGCGCTGGAAACTGATCAACGGGGCGTTTTTCGCCGCTTCGGCCAGTTTCAGGTGGAATTCGCCCGACAGGCGGATGCCGGCACCACGGTCGCCACGGGAAAAGCTGTCGCGCTCGTCGTTGACCATCTGGCGCAGTTCGGCGATCTGCTCGGCGGTGGCGTGCTGCACCGCCAGCTCAGTGATCGCGCGCTCGACCAGACGCCGGGCCATGAACACCTGGCGCGCCTCCTCGACACTCGGACTGGCGACGACGGCACCGCGGTTCGGACGCAACAGCACCACGCCTTCATGGGCCAGGCGCGACAAGGCGCGGCGAATGATGGTGCGGCTGACCCCGAAAATTTCCCCCAGCGCTTCTTCGCTCAACTTGGTGCCGGGCGCCAGGCGCTGTTCGAGGATGGCCTCGAAGATATGCGCGTAGACAATATCGTCCTGGGTGCCGCTACGGCCGGCTTTGCCTGCTCGCGGTTGTTTCTTTAGGGGTTGCAACTGTTCGTTCATGGGCACTCGAGTCGGAAGAACTGCGGCGAATTGACGGTGACTGTATTACGGCACGGTGGGTCGCTGGCAAGTATCGCGTAAATAACACTGTGATTGTACACAATGGTTAGTGCCAACACGACTGTACGGCTGAATGTTGCTACGGCTGTATTGCAACGTCTGGTTACTTTTGAGTTTAGGCTTGTTCGTAGAATCCGCCTTTGTAACGCGATCCCTGTGGGAGCGAGCTTGCTCCGGGCGGCGTTCCGACGATGGCGGCGTCACATTCAGCACTCCTGTTGGCTGATCCACCGCTATCGCGAGCAAGCTCGCTCCCACAGGGGTTCAGACGTTGCCGCGGACATCTTCATTTGTAAAAGGAACACCATCCGTCATGAACGACGCCACCCAAACGCAGCTCCGCCCGTTGGCCGACACCTCGCCCTCGGCCATCGTCGCCGGATTCATCGCCATGATGACCGGCTACACCAGTTCCCTGGTGCTGATGTTTCAGGCCGGGCAAGCGGCGGGCCTGAGCAGCGGGCAGATTTCTTCGTGGATCTGGGCCATCTCGATCGGTATGGCGGTGTGCTCCATTGGCCTGTCCCTGCGCTATCGCACGCCGATAACCATTGCCTGGTCGACCCCCGGCGCCGCGCTGCTGATCACAAGCTTAGGCGGTGTGAGCTACGGCGAAGCCATTGGTGCCTATATCACCTGCGCGGTGCTGGTGACGATTTGCGGGCTGACCGGCAGCTTCGAACGGCTGATGAAAAAGATTCCCGCATCCCTGGCCGCCGCCCTGCTGGCGGGGATCCTGTTCAAGATCGGCAGCGAGATTTTCGTCGCGGCGCAACACCGCACCGCCCTGGTACTGGGGATGTTCTTCACTTATCTGGTGGTCAAGCGCCTGTCGCCACGCTATTCGGTGTTGGCAGCATTGCTGATCGGCACGGCATTGTCAGGCTTCATGGGGCTGCTGGACTTCAGCGGTTTTCACCTGGAGGTGGCGACGCCGGTCTGGACCACGCCGCACTTCTCCCTGGCCGCGACCATCAGCATTGGCATTCCGCTGTTTGTCGTCGCCATGACCTCACAAAACATGCCCGGTATCGCCGTATTGCGCGCCGATGGCTACACGGTGCCTGCCTCGCCGCTGATCACCACCACCGGCATCGCCAGTTTGCTGCTGGCACCGTTCGGCTCCCACGGGATCAACCTGGCGGCGATCAGCGCAGCGATCTGCACCGGACCGCACGCCCATGAGGATCGCCACAAGCGCTACACCGCAGCCGTCTGGTGCGGGATTTTCTACGGGATCGCCGGGGTGTTCGGCGCGACGCTCGCGGCATTGTTTGCCGCGCTGCCCAAGGAGCTGGTGCTGTCGATTGCGGCGCTGGCGCTGTTCGGCTCGATCATCAACGGCTTGAGCATCGCCATGAGCGAAGTGAAGGAACGTGAAGCAGCGTTGATCACCTTCATGGTCACGGCATCGGGGCTGACGCTGTTTTCCATCGGTTCGGCGTTCTGGGGGATTGTCGCGGGTGTTGTGACTCTGCTGATCCTGACCTGTAGGAGCGAGCCTGCTCGCGATGGTCGTCAACGATAACGCTGGAAACCTGAGACCCCGCAGCGCTCTCAGGTTCATCGCGAGCAAGCTCGCTCCTACAAAAAAAGCAAAAAAAACGGCGACCCTTGAGTCGCCGTTTTTTACTGGAACATCAAGCTACCGGATTGATCGGCTTTTCCGGGTACCAGACGTCCAGCAGCGGGCTGACTTCAACGCTGGTCAGCTCGGTGCGGCCTTTGAGCCAGGCTTCAACGGCAGCGCGCTGTTCAGCGCTGACCGAGCCACGCTTCTGCAGGCAAACCAGACCGTAGTCGTCGCCGCCAACATAACCCAGACCGTTGGCTTCCATGGCTTCTTTGAGGAACGCATCGAGGAAAGCATCAATGGCTTCATCAGCCAAATCTTCTTTGAAATCCAGGTTCAGTTCGAAACCCAGCTCTTGAAATTCATCGACGCACAGTTTTTTGCGCAGACGCTGGGAACGGTTAGTCGCCATTGAAACAATCCTCTTAAGTAATAACGGCCGGCACTTTAGCAGTTTAAGCCGCCGATTGCCTGACTCTCTGGGCCACGATGCCTACCGTCGGTAAAAAAATAGCCGATCAGACAGCCCGCGCACGGCACAAGCTGTGACACCTTGGGGCATAATGCCGACACTTTCATGACCATTGAGGGAATTTATCTCCATGCCCTCATCTTTTTTCCCCTCGACTGTAGGGTTTTATTTCAGATGATCAGATCTTTGCGTCCATTGCTGTTGGCCGGTTTTCTTCTCCCCCTGGCCCTCTCCGTTTCCGCCGCTCCAATCAATACCGCGTTGTCGCCCAACGTTGAAAAAGCCCTGAAAGCCAGCAAGTTGCAGGACAATGCCCTGTCGCTGGTGATGATCCCGCTCACCGGCCCCGGCACCCCGACAGTGTTCAACGCCGACGTGTCGGTCAACCCGGCGTCGACCATGAAACTGGTCACCACCTACGCAGCCCTGGAAATGCTCGGGCCGAACCACCAGTGGAAAACCGAGTTCTACACCGACGGCACCTTGAGTGGCGGCATTCTCAACGGCAACCTCTACCTCAAGGGTGGCGGCGATCCGAAGCTGAACATGGAAAAACTCTGGTTGCTGATGCGCGACCTGCGTGCCAACGGTGTCACCCAGGTCACTGGCGACCTGGTGCTGGATAAAACCTTCTTCGTGCAACCGCAATTGCCGGAGTTCAATGACGACGGCAACGACGAGAACAAACCGTTCCTGGTCAAACCCGATTCGCTGCTGGTCAACCTCAAGGCGCTGCGCTTCGTCGCGCGCAATGACTCGGGCAAGGTGCTGATCTCGGTGGAACCGCCGATTGCGACCATCCGTATCGACAACCAGGTCAAGGCCCTCAATTCCAAACAGTGCACCGGCGGCGTGCGCTACAACCCGGTGGCACAGGCCGACGGCAGCATGACCGTGACGGTCGGCGGTCAGCTGGGTGAAGGCTGCAGCTCGCAGACTTACCTGTCGCTGCTCGACCACGCGACCTACACCGCTGGCGCCGTCCGCGCGATCTGGAAGGAACTGGGTGGCAGCATTCAGGGCAAGGATGTGCTGGCGCCAACACCGAAAGACGCCAAGGTCCTGGCCCGGGCGTTTTCGCCAGACCTGGCGGAAATCATCCGCGACATCAACAAGTACAGTAACAACACCATGGCCCAGCAGTTGTTCCTGAGCCTGGGCCAACGCTTCCGCACCGATGCCGATGGTGACGACGCCAAGGCCGCCCAGCGCGTCGTGCGTCAGTGGCTGGCGAAAAAGGGCATCACCGCACCGCATCTGGTAATGGAGAACGGCTCCGGCCTGTCCCGTGCCGAGCGCGTCAGCGCCCGGGAAATGGCCTCGATGCTCGAAGCTGCGTGGCACAGCCCGTATGCCGCCGAGTACATCAGTTCGATGCCGATTGCCGGCACCGACGGCACCATGCGCAAGCGCCTGAAGACCACTGCGATGCGCGGTGAAGCCCACGTCAAGACCGGCACCCTGAACACTGTGCGGGCGATCGCCGGTTTCAGTCGCGACGTCAACGGCAACACCTGGGTGGTGGTGGCGATCCTCAACGACAAGGCCCCGTTTGGCGCCTCTTCGGTGCTCGATCAGGTGCTGCTCGACCTGTACCGCCAACCGAAACTGCCGCAGACGGCTTCGGTGTTGTAACCCGGCCCCTGAGAACTACAGAGATCCACTGTGGGAGCGAGCTTGCTCGCGATGACGGAGTGTCAGTCACATTAATACTGACTGAACTGTTGCTATCGCGAGCAAGCTCGCTCCCACAGGGTTAGCGTGCAACCCGGGTTAATTCATCTCCCCTTCTACCCGATCCCTTCCCGCCTGCTTCGCCGCGTAAACTCCCGAATCCGCGCGCAACAGCAAGGCATCGGCGCCCTCCCCGGCCCGCCAACTGGCAATCCCGAAACTGGCGGTGACCGTACCTACATCGTCAATGGGTGAACTGCGCAAGCCTTGCCACAATTGCCGGGCCAACACAAAGGCATGTTCGCCGCTGATATCCGGGCACAGCACCATGAACTCCTCACCGCCCAGGCGGCAGAACACATCGGTCCGGCGCAGCCGGTGACCGATCCGTTGGCACACGGCCTGCAACACCCGATCACCGATGGCATGCCCATGCAGGTCATTGATGCGTTTGAAATGGTCGATATCGAGCATGATCACCGACAGATCCCCACCGCCGCGCTCCACCCGGGCCATTTCGGTGGTCAAGCGCTCCTGGAAATAGCGCCGGTTGTGGATACCGGTCAGCGAATCGGTGACCGACAACGCGCGTAATTCTTCCTCCACCCGCTTCATATCGGAAATGTCCGAGATGTAGCCGTGCCACAGCACGCCGCCACCGGGCAGTTCCTCCGGAGTGGCTTCGCCGCGAACCCAACGCAAACCACGTTGAGGCAGTTGCACCCGGTATTCCTCGCGCCAGGGGCTGAGGGTGTCGGCCGAGGCGCGGATCGAGGCGCGGACACGGGTGGTGTCCAGAGGGTGAATCCGGGTAAAGATCGCTTCGGCATTGAGCACCAGCACGTCGGATTCGAGTTCGTAGATCTCGCGAATGCCGTCGCTGGCGTAGATCACACTGAAGCGTCCGTCGAACTCCATCTTGAACTGGTAGATGCCACCGGGCACGTGGGCACTGAGTTTTTTCAACAGCAGGTCCCGCGCCGCGAGCGCTTCGTGGACCCGTTTGCGTTCGGTGATGTCGATGCACACCGCCAGGTGCCCGACCCACAGGCCTTGCTCGTCGAGCACTGGCGTGGCGAGCATGTTGACCATCAAATGGCTGCCATCGTCGCGCACCAGCGTCCATTCCCGCGCCTCGTGATTGCCCTCTACGTCGCCTTCGACCAGCATCGCGTGGCAGGTTGGAACCGGCTTGCCATAGCGTGCGCTCAACTCCGCCGAGCGAGCGACCAGCTCCCGGGGCAGGTGCAGGTTCTCCAGGGTCATGTGCCCCACCACCTCGGCGCTGGCATAGCCGAGCATCTGCTCGGCACCGGCATTGAAGGTGCTGATGACGCCACGCAGGTCGGTGGCGATGATCGCAACCTGAGTGGCGGCATTCAGCACGCCACGCAACTGACCATGGGTACGACGCAGCTCCTGTTCTCGATCCCGCAGCTCCCGGGTGCGTTGCTCGACCAGTTTCAGCGCCCGCTGCCGCTGACTGACCAGCACATACAGCAAGGCACTGAGCAACACGCTGAGCAAACCACCCAACACCACCAGACTGGTCACGGAGGAATGGTTGGCCTGTACGAACGCGTCGCTGGGCTGGATATCGACTTGATAGTCATGGTCGGCCATGCGCAACAGGCGCGTGGCGGACAACTCGCTGATAGCCGGCGGGTTGGCCGACTCGAACAGCACCTCGTGCTGCTTGTCGGTCGACAAATCGAGGATGCGCACCGAGAGATAGTCACGACTCGCTTCCGGCAGTCCGTCCGCCAGCAACTGGCGCATGCTGATCACTGCCATGACATAACCGTAGGGCTTCGTGAGATTGAGGTCTTGACTGTTGCGTTGCGTGACCGGCGCGACCAGCAGCACGCCTCGCGCATAAGCCGGCTCGATACTCACCAGATGCATCGGTTGCGACACTGCCATGCCACCACGCTGATCGGCCCGATCGAGCGTGGCACGCCGTAGCGGCTGGGCCAGCAAGTCGTAACCGAGGGGGGGGCCGAGTCTGCTTTGCGTCTGGCTATACAGGACCGCTACGTATTCATCTCGCTCACCGGCCAGTTGCAATTGGCCGTCAGCGTTGAGTTCTCTCAGGGTGAAGCTGCTCAAGCCTTCGTCACGCACTCGCCCCTCGAACGCCGCCCGCTCGTCACGAGTGACCCGTTTGGCAAAGGAGTAAGCCTGGGTTCGCAGCAGTAAAGGCTGGGTGTAACCGTCGAAATCCGCTCGAGAAACCGATTCGGAGTTGGCGAAAAACCGGCGCAGGCCATCGAGGCGCTGCTCCTGATCTTCGAAACGCTCTTCGATACGGCTGTAACGCTCACTGGCCAGCAGTTGGAAACGTTGCCGCAATTGATGGTGATACAGATTCAGCGTCGACCACGCCAGCAACCCGGTGAGCACCCCGCCGACAAGCAATGCCAGCAGCGCGACCAGCCAGGCCGAAACATCTTCACTGATAAAACCCAGGATCTTGGGGCGCACGGCGTGCAACGACATAAAACGCAAACTCAAAACGCCAGGTGCGGAGAAGCCCTTTGGCCATGGACTGAGTTATAGCTATTAGCCACTAATTTGACCAGCACTGTAGGAGCGAGCTCGCTCGCGATGGACTCAAGAACACCGCGTGCATTCAGAAAGCACGCGTTATCGTTGTCGACCATCGCGAGCAGAGCTCGCTCCTACACAGATCCAGGTGTCAACGAGCCATGATTTTCCAGGCACGATGGATTTTGGCGTTGCGGGAAAAATCCGGATCGATGGTCTGGGCAGTGATTTCCTCGACCGCATAACGCTCGCCGAGGTTGGCCTCCAGTTCGAACTTGCGGAAGTTGTTGGAGAAGTACAACACGCCGCCGGGTGCCAGCCGCGCCATGGCCAGGTCAATCAATTGCACCTGGTCACGCTGCACGTCGAACACGCCTTCCATGCGCTTGGAGTTGGAGAACGTCGGCGGGTCGATGAAGATCAGGTCGTACTCGTCACGACTGGCTTCAAGCCACGCCATCACATCGCCCTGCTCCAGGCGGTTCTTGTCGGAAAAACCGTTCAACGACAGGTTGCGCCGCGCCCAGTCCAGATAGGTTTTCGACAGGTCGACACTGGTGGTGCTGCGCGCGCCGCCCTTGGCCGCATGCACACTGGCCGTTGCTGTGTAGCAGAACAGATTGAGGAAGCGTTTGCCGGCCGCCTCCTTCTGGATACGCATGCGCATCGGCCGATGGTCGAGGAACAGCCCGGTGTCGAGGTAGTCGGTGAGGTTCACCAGCAGCTTCACGCCGCCTTCATTGACTTCGACGAACTTGCCCTGCGCCGCCTGGCGCTCGTATTGTTTGGTGCCGCTCTGACGCTCGCGGCGCTTGACCACCACACGGTTCTTGTCGATGTTCAACGCCTGCGGGATGGCTGCCAGGGCATCGAACATACGGCCCGAAGCCTTTTCCGGATCGATGGATTTCGGCGCGGCGTACTCCTGGACGTGGACCCAATCGTGATACAGGTCGATGGCCATGGAGTATTCCGGCATGTCGGCGTCATACACGCGGTAGCAGTCGATGCCTTCACGCTTGACCCACTTGCCCAGGGCCTTGAGGTTCTTTTGCAGGCGGTTGGCGAACATCTGCCCGCCTTCGCTCAGGCGCGGCTGCTCGATCACCGGAGCCGGTGCCGGCGTCGGTTTGATCGGGTTGCCGTTTTTGTTGAACTTGCGTTCCTGCGGCTCGTTCGGCGCCTGATCGTAGGCAGCTTGCTCACGCTCGACCTGGCGTTGCTCCGGGGTACGACGCTCGCCGGTGACGAACTGGTCCGGCAGCACCTTGATCAGCAGCAGCTTGCACGGCAAGGCGCCGTTCCAGAACGAATACTGCTTGTGGCTGCGGATGCCCATGCGCTTGCCCAGGTCCGGCGCACCGGTGAACACCGCCGCCTCCCAGTTCAGGCAGGCCTGACGCAGGCGCTCGCCGAGGTTCTGGTAGAGGTAGAGCAGGCTCGCCTCGTCACCCAGACGCTCGCCGTATGGAGGGTTGCAGATCACCAGGCCTTTCTGGTTCTGGTCCGGACGCGGCTCAAAAGTCGCGACTTCGCCCTGGTAGATCTTGATCCACTCGCTCAGGCCGGCTCGCTCGACGTTGTTGCGACCCGGTTGAATCAGCCGTGGATCGGCTTCGTAGCCGCGAATCCACAACGGTGTTTTGGCCAGACCGGCAGCGGCGCGCTCGGAAGCTTCTTCGTGGAGTTTTTTCCACAGCGCCGGGACATGACCGAGCCAGGCGGTGAAGCCCCACTGCTCGCGACGCAGGTTCGGCGCGATGTCGGCGGCGATCATCGCCGCTTCCACCAGGAAGGTACCGACACCGCACATCGGGTCGGCCAGCGCGCCGCCTTCGGCCGCGATACGTGGCCAGCCGGAACGGATCAGGATGGCGGCCGCAAGGTTTTCCTTGAGCGGTGCCGCACCTTGCTGCAGGCGATAGCCGCGCTGGTGCAGGCTGTGGCCCGACAGGTCGAGGGAAAGAATGGCTTCGCCACGGTCCAGGCGCAGGTGAATGCGCAGGTCCGGGTTGAGCTTGTCGATGGACGGACGGTCGCCTTGCGGGGTGCGCAGCTTGTCGACGATGGCGTCCTTGACCTTCAGCGCGCCGAAGTGGGTGTTGTCGATACCCGAACCATGGCCGCTGAATTCGACGGCCAGGGTGCCGTCATTGAGCATGTGGTCTTGCCACTCGATGTCCAGCACGCCGTGGTACAGGTCTTCGGCGTCCTTCATCGGGAAACGTTTGAGCACCAACAGCACGCGGTTGGCCAGACGCGACCACAGGCACAGGCGATAAGCGGTTTCCATGGTGGCCATGCCGCGCACGGCCGAGGTGTGCTCCCGCGCTTCCTCAAGGCCAAGCCCGACGGCTTCCTCGATGAGCAGGCCTTCAAGGCCTTTTGGGCAAGTGAGGAAGAGTTCGAAACGATCGGACATGGGAATTCCAGAACCTTTAGCTGAGTGACCGGGCAACGCATTGCCGGTCCGGTTTTCAATCAGGCGCTTTTCTCGAAGAGCGCCCGCGTGGCACGAAGGTGTGCCGTTCCACCCTTGCTGCCCGGGTTAAAAGAGCTTAGATGCAAGGACAGATAAAAAAGTTGATGCAACAAAATGTCATAAGTCGACCCTTCGTCGAATAGTGCTTCCCGGTAACGGGAGCCATTCTCACTAAAGGATTAAGCCCATCATCCAGCGCGGGGCCGATCATACCGGGGTTTGGCCAATAAATACGGTAAAACACGCTGTTACTTATGGCCTTAACATATGAACGGTTACGTCCTTATGACAAAACGATCATTCCCTCGATGTGACGCATTGGTTAGAACTCAATACAGGTTGGCGCCGCAATGACGCCAACACTTTGGCTCGTCACGCCGGCAACGAGCCCCCAACGGCAGAATTTTTCTGCCAGACCTCAATTGAGGTCGACGCGATAAATACAGTCAACAAGTGAGGGCAACACCCTATGAGAAGACTTAAGCGTGATCCGTTGGAAAGAGCATTTTTGCGCGGATATCAATATGGCGTTGGTGGTAAATCCCGTGAGCTTTGCCCATTTACTCTACCGTCGGTACGTCAAGCCTGGATCAATGGCTGGCGAGAAGGACGCGGCGACAACTGGGACGGTATGACCGGCACTGCGGGAATCCACAGACTCAACGAACTTCACGCCGTCGGCTAATTACAGGGCATAACACTCCGACACGACAATCTGATTTTGTACCGAATTAACCATGCGCGTCCCATCCGGACGGCGGGCTCCGGCCCAGGGGCTCCTTTTAAGGAGCCCTTTTTTATGTCTGACGATTCAACGTTCGAACTGCAAACACACCTGTGGGAGCGAGCTTGCTCGCGATAGCGGTTTAACATTCAACGATGATGTTGACTGAAAGGCTGCCATCGCGAGCAATCGAGCGTCGACCGGCTGCTCCCACAGGGGATCAGCGTAGCGCTGCGATTGCGTCTACCGACTCGCGAATCAGCGCCGGGCCTTTGTAGATGAAGCCCGAGTAGATCTGCACCAGGCTCGCGCCTGCGGTGATTTTTTCTGCAGCGTGCTTGCCTTCGGTAATGCCGCCGGCAGCGATGATCGGCAGGCGACCACCCAGCTCCGATGCCAGCACTGTCACGGTGTGGGTGCTCTTGTCGCGAACCGGTGCGCCGGACAGACCACCGGCTTCTTCGCCATGCTCCATGCCTTCGACGCCTACGCGGCTGAGGGTGGTGTTGGTGGCGATGACGGCGTCCATTCCGGTTTCGATCAGCGCTTGTGCAACCTGGGCGGTTTCTTCGTCGCTCATGTCCGGCGCGATCTTGATCGCCAGCGGTACATGTTTGCCATGACGCAATGCCAGTTCCGCGCGGCGCTCGGCCAGATCGGCCAGCAACTGCTTGAGCGAGTCGCCAAATTGCAGGCTGCGCAGGCCCGGCGTGTTCGGCGAACTGACGTTGACCGTCACATAGCTGGCGTGGGCGTAAACCTTGTCCAGGCAGATCAGGTAGTCATCCACGGCACGCTCGACCGGGGTATCGAAGTTCTTGCCGATGTTGATGCCCAGCACGCCCTTGTACTTGGCCGCCGCCACGCGGGCCAGCAGGTGATCGACGCCGAGGTTGTTGAAGCCCATGCGATTGATGATCGCCTCGGCTTGCGGCAAACGGAACAGGCGTGGCTTCGGGTTGCCCGGCTGTGGACGCGGCGTGATGGTGCCGATCTCGACAAAACCGAAACCCAGTTGGGCGAACCCATCGATGGCCGCACCGTTCTTGTCCAGACCGGCGGCCAGTCCCACCGGATTCGGGAAGTCCAGGCCCATCACATTCACCGGCACCTTCGCCGGGGCCTTGCACAGCAAGCCGTTGAGCCCAAGACGTCCGCCCGCGCCGATCAGGTCCAGGGACAGATCGTGGGAGGTTTCCGGAGAGAGTTTGAACAACAGCTGACGGGCCAGGGTGTACATGGGCGGATTTGACTCGATTGGCGGCGAATTGAGGCGGCGATTATAGCCGGGCAACGGGGTTGCAAGCGAGGCGCGTGAGCAAATCAGCGGTTAATGGCATATGCCTTGCACCAATCCAGGTACCAGCACTCATGCCGACGACGGAATGTGTGCAAAGACAATGGCGTCGTCCACGGCCTGCTCATGCAAGGACTCGGGACGACGTTTTTTTTGCAAGGTGAACACGCGATGAACGAACCGTCAGCCGGCCCTTTGGCCTGGGTCAATGGCAGCGATGCCCCGGAAAAAACCGAAATCAATCTCGGCTTCATGGCCCTGAGCGACTGCGCCTCGGTGGTGGTCGCCGCCACCCAGGGCTTCGCCCAACCCCACGGCTTGACCCTGAATCTCAAGCGCCAGTCGTCCTGGGCCAACCTGCGGGACAAACTGGTCAGCGGCGAACTCGATGCAGCCCACAGCCTCTACGGACTGATTTACGCCGTACACCTGGGCATCGGTGGCGTGGCCGCGACCGACATGGCCGTACTGATGGGCCTGAATCAGAACGGCCAGAGCATCAATCTTTCCGGAGGCTTGCAGGCGCTTGGAGTGACCAGTCCTGAAGCACTGGATCGGCACGTGCACCAAACTCGCTCAAAACTCACCTTCGCCCAGACGTTTCCAACCGGCACCCACGCCATGTGGTTGTATTACTGGCTCGCCAGCCAGGGCATTCACCCATTGCAGGATGTCGACAGCGTGGTGGTGCCGCCACCGCAAATGGTCGCGCACCTGCGAGCCGGACGTATCGACGGGTTCTGCGTCGGCGAACCCTGGTCCGCCAGTGCCGTGCAACAGGACCTCGGCTTCACCCTGGCCACGTCCCAGACCATTTGGCCCGATCATCCGGAAAAAGTCCTGGGCTGCACCCACGCGTTCGTCGAGCAATACCCCAATACCGCCCGGGCATTGGTGATGGCGGTTCTGGAGGCCAGCCGCTTCATCGAAGAAAGCACCGAGAATCGTCGCAGTACCGCACAATTGCTCAGCGCCGATCAGTACCTTGACGCGCCACTGGACTGTATCGAACCGCGCCTGCTGGGTGAATACGCCGACGGCCTTGGCCACCGCTGGCAAGACCCGCATGCGCTGCGCTTGCACGGGGATGGCGAGGTCAACCTGCCGTACCTGTCCGACGGCATGTGGTTCATGACCCAGTTCCGCCGCTGGGGCTTGTTGCGCGATGACCCGGACTATCTCGCGGTGGCCCGGCAGGTCCAGCAACTGGACCTGTACCGTGAGGCCGCCAGTGCCGTCGGCGTCGCCTCACCAGCCGAGGAAATGCGCAGCAGCCAGTTGATCGACGGCAAAATCTGGGACGGCTCGGACCCGACCGGTTATGCCCGCAGTTTCAAACTGCACGCCATGAGCGACAGCTCCCATCGATCCGCCAGCCGCTGACAGGAGACCACGACCATGCTGCGTATCCTGCTGATCAACGACACCGCGAAAAAAGTCGGACGCCTGAAGGCCGCCCTGACCGAGGCCGGATTCGAAGTGATCGATGAATCCGGCCTGACCATCGACCTGCCCGAACGCGTCGAAACGGTGCGTCCGGATGTGATTCTGATCGATACCGAGTCACCGGGTCGCGATGTCATGGAACAAGTGGTGCTGGTGACTCGTGACCAGCCACGACCGATTGTGATGTTCACCGACGAACACGACCCCGGTGTGATGCGACAGGCGATCAAGTCCGGGGTCAGTGCCTACATCGTCGAAGGCATTCACGCACAACGCCTGCAGCCGATTCTCGATGTGGCCATGGCACGCTTCGAAAGCGATCAGGCCTTGCGTGCCCAGTTGCAGGCCCGCGACCAGCAACTGGCCGAGCGCAAGCGCATCGAACTGGCCAAAGGGCTGCTGATGAAAATGAAGGACTGCAACGAAGAAGAGGCCTACACCCTGATGCGCCGCCAGGCGATGAGCCGTCAGCAGAAGCTGATTCAAGTGGCGGAGCAGATTATTGCCATGAGCGAGTTGCTCGGCTGAAGTCCTGTAGCGCCTGTCCAGCCGCCATCGCGAGCAAGCTCGCTCCCACAGGGGAATTGTGTTCGACGTCATTCCCTTGTGGGAGCAGGCAAGCCCGCGATTGGCCACGACTCGATTTCGAGTGTTGGCACAGATCTCGCTATGTAATCACCACAGGTAACCAACGGCGGTTGCCCCACCTACGACAAAGACGTCGCGCACCTCATTTGCCCTTGGCGAATCGGGTGGCGGCGTTTTTTCGTTTTGGCCCCACAGCACGGGGCCGGTGGTGCGGCCGTAACGGCGCCCCACCTGCAAGCTCATGACTCCTTTCGAGACTCTTCACAGCTGAGGTGCGCGATGAATTCAAGCTTCTGGAAATCCGGCCATACACCCACATTGTTCGCAGCCTTCCTCTATTTCGACCTGAGCTTCATGGTCTGGTACCTGCTCGGTCCGTTGGCGGTACAGATCGCCGCCGACCTGCACCTGACGACGCAGCAACGCGGGCTGGTGGTCGCCACGCCGATTCTGGCCGGGGCGGTCTTGCGTTTCGTGATGGGGATGCTGGCTGATCGCCTGTCGCCAAAAACTGCCGGCCTGATCGGTCAGGTCATCGTGATCTGCGCATTGTTCGGCGCCTGGAAGCTCGGTATCCACAGCTACGAGCAAGCGCTACTGCTGGGGCTGTTCCTCGGCATGGCCGGCGCGTCTTTCGCCGTCGCCCTGCCCTTGGCATCGCAGTGGTATCCGCCGCAGCATCAAGGCAAGGCCATGGGCATCGCCGGCGCGGGGAACTCGGGTACGGTGTTCGCTGCGTTGATCGCCCCGGTGCTGGCGGCGGCGTTTGGCTGGAGCAACGTGTTCGGGTTCGCCCTGATCCCGCTGATTCTGACCTTGATCGTCTTCGCCTGGCTGGCCAAAAACGCCCCCGAGCGGCCAAAAGCCAAATCCGTGGCCGACTACTTCAAAGCCCTGGGTGATCGTGACAGCTGGTGGTTCATGTTTTTCTACAGCGTGACATTTGGCGGTTTCATCGGCCTGGCCAGCGCCCTGCCCGGTTACTTCAACGACCAGTACGGCTTGAGCCCGGTGACTGCCGGCTACTACACGGCAGCCTGCGTGTTCGGCGGCAGTCTGATGCGCCCCTTGGGCGGCGCGCTGGCTGATCGGTTTGGCGGCATTCGAACCCTGTTGGCGATGTACACCGTCGCGGCAATCTGCATTACCGCGGTCGGTTTCAACCTGCCGAATTCCTACGCCGCACTGGCGCTTTTTGTCTGCACCATGCTCGGTTTGGGTGCAGGCAATGGCGCCGTATTCCAGTTGGTGCCACAGCGTTTTCGTCGGGAAATCGGCGTGATGACCGGTCTGATCGGCATGGCTGGCGGCATCGGTGGTTTTGCCCTCGCGGCCGGCATGGGCGCGATCAAGCAAAGTACCGGCAGCTATCAACTGGCGCTGTGGTTGTTCGCCAGCCTCGGTGTACTGGCGTGGTTCGGTCTGCACGGTGTGAAACGGCGCTGGAGAACCACCTGGGGTTCGGCTGCCGTGACGGCTGCGCGGGTCTGAGGTCTCGATGAGCCTGCAACTGAGTTTCGCCGAAGCCAGCGCCATCGGTCCTCGCGAGGAAAACCAGGATGCCCTGCGCCTGGTCACGCCGGCTCCGGCGCTGGCCGCGAGCAAAGGTTACCTGTTCGCCATCGCCGACGGCGTCAGCCAGTGCGCCGATGGCGGTCTGGCTGCCCGTTCGACGCTGCAGGCCCTGGCGCTGGATTACTACGCCACGCCGGAAACCTGGGGCGTCGCCCAGGCACTCGATCGTCTGTTGTTGGCGCAGAACCGCTGGTTGCAGGCCAATGGCGGCGGACAACCGTTGCTGACCACCCTCAGTGCGCTAGTCCTGCGCGGCCGGCGTTTCACCCTGGCCCATGTCGGCGATTGCCGGGTGTATCGCTGGCACGCCGACCAATTGCAGCGGATCAGCGAGGATCACGTCTGGGACCAGCCGGGCATGCAGCATGTGCTGAAACGGGCGCTGGGGCTCGACCAACATCTGGTGCTGGATTTTCTCGACGGTGAGTTGCGCCTAGATGAAAGCTTCGTCCTGCTCAGCGACGGCATCTGGGCGGTCCTGGGCGATACCGCCATTGCGGCGATCCTGCGCGATCAACCGGATTTGCACAGCGCCGCGCAAACCCTGGTCAATGCCGCGCACCTGGCGGGCAGCCAGGACAACGCCAGCGCCCTGCTGGTGCGAGTCGATGCCCTCGGTGAAGCGAGCATTGGCGATGCGTTGATTCACTTGCAGCAATGGCCACTGCCGCCAGCCCTGAAACCGGGTCAGGCGTTCGAGGGCTGGCAGGTCGAAGGAATCGTCGCGCAGAGTCAGCAATCGCTGCTTTATCGGGTGCGCGACAGTCAGCACCAACCCTGGCTGCTGAAAACCCTGCCGGGACGTCTGCACGACGATCACCAGGCCGGACAGGCGTTACTCTCGGAAGAGTGGTTTCTCAAACGCGTGGCCGGTCGACATTTTCCTGAAGTGCATGCCGCCAGCCAGCGTCAGCATTTGTACTACGTGATGCGTGAATATTCGGGCGCTACCCTGGCCCAACGGCATGAGCAAAGCGGACCGTTGCCGCTGCCCCAGTGGCAGGACATCGCCGAACGTTTGCTGCGGGCGGTCGGCCTGTTGCATCGACGGCAGATTCTGCATCGCGATATCAAACCGGAAAACCTGTTGCTGGGGGACGATGGTGAGTTGCGCCTGCTGGATTTCGGCCTCGCCTATTGCCCCGGTCTCTCGCAAGATCTGCCCTGGGCTCTGCCGGGTACACCCAGTTACATCGCGCCAGAAGCCTTTCGCGGCGACATGCCAACGCCACAGCAGGACTTGTACGCCGTCGGTGTGACCTTGTATTTCCTGCTCACCGGGCACTATCCCTATGGCGAAATCGAAGCGTTCCAGCGCCCGCGGTTTGGCCTCCCGGTCAACGCCAGCCGCTACCGGCCCGACCTGCCGGACTGGATCGCCCATAGCCTGGAACGCGCCGTGGCGGCGGCCCCCGAACAGCGTTTCGAAACGGCGGAAGAATGGTTACTACTGATCGAGCAGGGCGAACGCCGCAGTTTGAATGTGCGCCCAAAGCCGTTGTTGGAGCGCGAGCCGCTGAAAGTCTGGCGGACATTGGCGCTGGTATCGTTGCTGCTCAACCTGGCGCTTCTGGTGGTCGCGCTCCATTAGCGGGCAGCGCGCTTTGAATCGGTGCATCCCCTCACGATTCTGCCCTTGTGAACTGGAAGAAAGCCAACGAATACGGGACCTGAGCGAGTTGGCACAACCACTGCATTACCTCTTTCAACAGACATAAAGCGCGGGCTTCAACGACGAAGGCTGCACTTCCCGAGAGAACGGGACCAGGACAAAGGCGTCCTCGCTAGGCAACTAGCGGGACGCCTTTTTTTGTTTGCGCAAAATTTGTCGAGCGTGGCCTGAACCCTGATGAGGCAGGCCTGAGCTCCCCGGAGAACCTGATGAAAAAACTAAAACTGGTGATGATCGGCAACGGCATGGCCGGGGTCCGGACCCTGGAAGAACTGCTCAAACTGAGCACAGAGCTGTACGACATCACGGTCTTCGGTGCCGAACCGCACACCAACTACAACCGCATCCTGCTGTCGCCGGTGCTGGCGGGCGAACAGACCTTCGAAGAGATCGTGCTCAACGACCTGGACTGGTACCTGGACAACAACATCAAACTGCTGCTCAACCGCAAAGTGGTGGAGATCGACCGGGTCAAGCGCCGGGTCATTGCCGAAGACGGCAGCGAAGCCGAATACGATCGCCTGCTGATCGCCACCGGCTCGACGCCTTTCATCCTGCCCATTCCCGGCAACACCCTCGAGGGCGTGATCGGCTACCGCGACATCGCCGATACCCAGGCCATGATCGACACCGCGAAAACCCACCGGCACGCCGTGGTGATCGGTGGCGGACTGCTCGGTCTGGAAGCCGCCAACGGCCTGATGCTGCGGGGCATGCACGTCACCGTGGTGCATATCGGCGAGTGGTTGCTCGAGCGGCAACTGGACAAGACCAGCGGCCAGCTGCTGCAAACCGCCCTGGAGTCTCGCGGCCTGCACTTTCGCCTGTGTGAGCAGACCCAGGCCTTGCACGACGCAGGCAACGGCCGCGTCGGTTCAGTGCAATTCAAGAACGGCGACATCATCCCCGCTGACCTGGTGGTGATGGCTGCCGGCATTCGCCCCAATACCGAACTGGCGGAAAAATCCGGCATTCCGTGCAACCGCGGGATTCTGGTCAACGACACCCTGCAAACCTACGATCCCCGGATCTATGCCATCGGTGAGTGCGCCAGCCACCGAGGCATCGCCTATGGTTTGGTGGCGCCATTGTTCGAACAGGCCAAGGTCTGCGCCAATCACCTCGCTCAACTGGGTTTCGCCCGTTATCAAGGCTCGGTCACGTCGACCAAGCTGAAAGTCACCGGCATCGATCTGTTTTCCGCCGGCGACTTCATGGGCGGTGAAGGCACGGAAACCATCACCCTCTCCGACCCGATTGGCAGGGTCTACAAAAAACTGGTGATCAAGGATGACGTGCTGGTCGGTGCCTGCCTGTACGGCGATACGGCAGATGGCGGCTGGTACTTCCGGCAGATCCGTGAGAATCACGCCATCGGCGAGATCCGCGATCACTTGATGTTTGGTGAAAATGCGCTTGGCGACGTAGGACATCAGGGCCAGGACAAAGCCATGAGCATGGCCGACACGGCCGAAGTCTGCGGCTGCAACGGCGTGTGCAAAGGCACCATCGTCAAGGCCATTCAGGAACACGGGCTGTTCAGTGTCGACGAAGTCAAGAAACACACCAAGGCCGCCAGCTCCTGCGGTTCCTGCGCCGGCCTCGTCGAACAGATCCTGATCAACACCGTGGGCGGCGCCGCCGACGTCAAACCAAAAAGCGAAAAGGCCATCTGCGGCTGCAGCGACCTCAACCACGGGCAAATCCGTCAGGCCATCCGCGAGCAGCACTTGCTGACCATCGCCGGCACCATGAGCTACCTGAACTGGCGCACCCCCAATGGCTGCGCCACCTGCCGGCCGGCGCTCAACTACTACCTGATTTCCACCTGGCCGGGGGAAGCCAGGGACGACCCGCAATCGCGCCTGATCAACGAAAGGGCTCATGCCAACATTCAGAAAGACGGCACTTACTCTGTAGTCCCGCGGATGTGGGGCGGTGTGACCAATCCTTCGGAACTGCGGCGCATTGCCGATGTTGCCGACAAGTACAACGTGCCGATGGTCAAGGTCACCGGTGGCCAGCGCATCGACTTGCTGGGCATCCGCAAGCAAGACCTGCCGGGGGTATGGAAAGACCTGGACATGCCGTCCGGCCATGCCTACGGCAAATCCATCCGCACGGTGAAAACCTGCGTCGGCAGCGAGTTCTGCCGCTTTGGCACGCAGAACTCCACACAGCTGGGTATCGAGCTGGAACATGACCTGTTCAACATGTGGTCACCGCACAAGGTAAAACTGGCGGTCTCCGGTTGCCCACGCAACTGCTCGGAAGCCGGCATCAAGGATGTGGGGATCATCGGTGTGGACTCCGGCTGGGAGATGTACATCGGTGGCAACGGCGGGATCAAGACCGAAGTCGCGGAATTCTTCGTCAAACTGAAAACCGCCGAAGAAGTCCGCGAATACAACGGTGCATTCCTGCAACTGTATCGCGAAGAAGCCTTTTACCTCGAACGCACCGTGCACTACCTGCAACGGGTCGGCATGGACCACATCAAGAAAGCCGTGCTCGAGGACCCGGAGCGTCGCAAGGCGCTCAACGTTCGCCTGCAATTCTCCCTGTCGTTCGAACAGGACCCGTGGAAGGAACGCCTGGAACAGCCACAACTGAAGAAAGAATTCGACGTCATCCCCGTGAAAAACCTGGAGGTGCTGGCATGAACTGGCTGGATATCTGCGCACTGGAAGAGATCAATGCCCTGGGCTCGCGGATTGTCGCCGGCCCCAAGGGTGACATCGCGATTTTTCGCACCAGCGACGACGAAGTGTTCGCCCTCGACGACCGTTGCCCGCACAAGGGCGGGCCGCTGTCCCAAGGCCTGATCTACGGCAAACGGGTGGCCTGCCCGTTGCACAACTGGCAAATCGACCTGCAAAGCGGTGAAGCCCTGGCCCCGGACATCGGCTGCGCCCATCACCATCGCACCCGGGTGGAAAATGGCCGGGTCCTGCTGGCCCTGCGGGATGCAGGCTGATGGACCGCCAGATCACCGCGTCCACCTGCTGTTACTGCGGGGTCGGTTGCGGGGTGCTGATCGAGCATGACGGCGAGCGCATCCTCGGCGTCAGCGGCGATCCGGCGCACCCGGCCAATTTCGGCAAACTGTGCAGCAAGGGCTCGACCCTGCACCTGACCGGCGACGAGACCGCGCGGGCGCTTTACCCCGAGCTGCGCCTCGGTAAAGGCCTGGCCCGCCACCGCACCGACTGGGATACCGCCCTCGATCACGCCGCCAGCGTTTTTGCCGCGACCATTGCCGAACATGGCCCGGACAGCGTGGCGTTTTACATTTCCGGGCAACTGTTGACCGAGGACTACTACGCCTTCAACAAGCTGGCACGTGCCCTGGTGGGTACCAACAACATCGACAGCAATTCGCGGCTGTGCATGTCCTCGGCGGTGGTCGGCTACAAGCGCAGCCTGGGTGCCGACGCGCCGCCCTGCAGCTACGAAGACCTGGAATCGAGCGATTGCGTGATGATCGTGGGCAGCAACATGGCCTACGCCCATCCGGTACTGTTTCGTCGGCTGGAAGAAGCCAAATCCCGCCGACCGCAGATGAAGGTCATCGTCATTGACCCACGTCGTACAGACACCTGCGATCTGGCTGACCTGCACCTGCCGATCTTGCCGGGCACCGATGTCGCTTTATTCCATGGGATTTTGCATTTGCTGCTGTGGGAAGACTGGATCGATCGTGACTTCATCAAAGACCACACCGAAGGCTTGCCCGATCTGAAGAAACTGGTGCGCGATTACACACCGCAGATGGTGTCGCAGCTGTGCGGAATCAGCGTTGAGCAACTGCAGCAATGCGCTGAATGGGTCGGTACTTCACCGTCTTTCCTGTCGTTGTGGTGCATGGGGTTGAACCAGTCCACCGCCGGCAGCGCGAAAAACAGTGCACTGATCAATCTGCACCTGGCCACCGGGCAAATTGGTCGCCCGGGTGCAGGACCTTTCTCGTTGACCGGCCAGCCGAATGCCATGGGTGGGCGGGAAACCGGTAGCCTGTCTAACCTGCTGCCGGGCCATCGTGACGCCGCCAACCCTGAGCACCGTGCCGACGTGGCCGCTTACTGGGGCGTTGATCAACTGCCTGAAAAACCGGGGCTGACTGCCATCGAGTTGTTTGAGCAGGTGGGCAACGGAAAGATCAAAGCCTTGTGGATCGCCTGCACCAACCCCGCGCAATCTCTTCCCGATCAGACTGCCGTGCGCGCGGCACTGGAAGCCTGCCCGTTCGTGGTCCTGCAGGAGGCTTTTCGCACCACTGAAACCGCCAGGTTTGCCGACCTGTTGTTGCCCGCCGCCAGTTGGGGCGAAAAGGACGGCACGGTGACCAACTCCGAACGGCGTATTTCCCACGTCCGCCGCGCGATCGTCGCACCGGGTGAAGCGCGTCCGGACTGGGCGATCACGGTGGATTTCGCGCAGCGCCTGGAGAAACATCTGCGTCTGGAAGCGACCAGCCTGTTTGCCTTTGAAACCTCGGCACAGGTCTTCGACGAATACAAACAACTGACGCGTGGCCGCGATCTGGATTTGTCCGGGATCAGCCACGGGTTGATCGACAAAATCGGCCCGCAACAATGGCCCTTTCCTACGGGGTCCAGCGCAGGCACCGCCCGCCTCTATCTCGACGGTATTTTCCCGACTTCCAGCGGACGCGCGCAGTTCGTGGCCGATCCCTATCGCGCCGCCAAGGAACAACGTGATGCGCGTTTCCCGCTAACGCTGATCACCGGTCGTCTGCGCGATCAATGGCACGGCATGAGCCGCACCGGCACCGCCGCGCAGTTGTTCGGTCACGTCAGTGAAGCCGTATTGAGCCTGCACCCGGATGAGCTGCGCCGGCATCGCCTGCAAACGGGCGATTTGATCTGCCTGAAAAGCCGACGCGGCGCGGTGATCGTACCGGTCGCCAGTGACGACAGCGTGCGTCCGGGCCAAGCCTTCTTGCCGATGCATTTTGGTGACCGTTTCCTCAAGGGGGGCGTGAACAGCCTCACCCTGCCCGCCTTCGACCCGTTGTCGAAACAACCGGAACTCAAACACAGCGGCGTGCGCCTGGAACCGGTGCATTTACCTTGGCACCTTTTCGCGCTGATAGAGGGCGATGTCCAACAACACTTTGAGACTCTGCGCCCCCTTTGCGAGGCGTTTTCCTACGTCAGCGTCAGTTTGACCGGCCGTGAGCGCCCTGCGCTGCTGATACGCGCGGCCAGCGCCATGGCGCCAGATCCGCAACTGCTGCGCGATATCGATCAATGCCTGGGGCTAAACGATGGACCGGTCCTGGCCTACGACGATCCACGACGCTCAATCGGTAAGCGGGTGCGGATCGAGAACGGCCGGATCACCGCGATCCGCTTGGCGGGTGAAACCCTCGCCCGGCACTGGCTGCAAAACCTTTGGCTCGAAGGTCGCACCGATGAACAACTACGGCGCTGGCTGCTCGCGCCACTGAGTGCCCCACCGGGCCAGGTTGACGCCGAAGCGACCGGCAACAAAACCCTGTGCAACTGCAAAAACGTCAGCCAAAACGCGGTCTGCGCTGGCATCCGCCGCGGCCTGGACTTGCCGGGTTTGAAACAAGAATTGGGTTGCGGCACGCAATGCGGCTCCTGCGTCCCGGAAATCAAGCGTTTGCTGGCCGCCACCGCGCAGTCGCAAGCCGCCATCTCGTGAGGAAAACACTATGAGCGCAAAAGTCTGGCTGGTGGGTGCAGGTCCCGGTGATCCTGAATTACTGACCCTCAAAGCTGTTCGGGCGTTGAGTGAAGCGGATGTAGTGCTGATCGACGATCTGGTCAACGACGCGGTGCTGGAGCACTGTCCCGGCGCGCGGATAATTCCGGTGGGCAAGCGCGGCGGCTGTCGTTCAACGCCGCAAGCCTTTATCCATCGCCTGATGTTGCGTTATGCCCGTCAGGGCAAATGCGTGGTGCGCCTCAAGGGTGGCGACCCGTGCATCTTCGGGCGTGGCGGTGAAGAAGCGCAGTGGTTGCGTGAGCGCGGGGTCGAGGTTGAGCTGGTCAATGGCATCACCGCCGGCCTGGCGGGCGCGACGCAATGCGATATTCCATTGACCCTGCGCGGCGTGGCACGAGGGGTGACTCTGGTGACCGCCCACACTCAGGATGACAGTAGCCTGAACTGGCAAGCGCTGGCCCAAGGCGGCACGACACTGGTGATCTACATGGGGGTGGCGAAGCTCAGCGAGATCCGTGAGCAACTGCTGGCGGGGGCAATGGCGGCAGATACGCCGGTGGCAATGATTGAAAACGCATCGTTGCCGCATCAACGAGAGTGTCGAAGCAGCCTGATGGCAATGGAGGAAGATGCCTGTGCTTTCGAGTTGAAAAGCCCGGCAATCCTGGTGATTGGCGCAGTCGCAGCCAACGCCATCCCCTCCTGTGGGAGCGAGCCTGCTCGCGAAGAGGTTCTGTCCGTCGACATCAATGTTGGATTTCAACGCGCCTGACGCGTCCTTCCTCACCAAATCGCAGACAAAGAAAAGCCCGGCCTAAGCCGGGCTTTTCTCGGAGCTGCGAGCTAATTACTTAGCGTGAGCTTCAACCTGCGCTTCTACGCGACGGTTAACAGCACGACCAGCTTCAGTTTTGTTGTCAGCAACCGGGCGGGATTCGCCGTAGCCAACGGACTGAACGCGGGACGATTCAACACCGTACTGGTTGGTCAGAACTTGCTTAACGGCGCTTGCACGACGCTCGGACAGTTTCTGGTTGTAAGCGTCAGGACCGACGTTGTCAGTGTGACCTTCAACAGTAGTGGTGGTGGATGGGTACTGCTTCATGAAGTCAGCCAGGTTCTTGATGTCAGCGTAGCTGCTTGGCTTGACTGCCGACTTGTTGAAGTCGAACTTCACGTCCAGCTCTACACGAACGACTTCAGCAACTGCTGGGCAACCATCAGCGTCAACAGTAACGTTGGCTGGGGTGTCCGGGCACTTGTCAACGTTGTCGCAAACGCCGTCGTTGTCGCTATCGGAGCAGACTTCTGGTGCTGGAACCGGAGCAGCAGCAGGCTTGTTGCCGCCACCGAAGTTCACACCCAGACCTACGGACGGGATGTAGTCCCACTTGCCGTTGTCCAGCTTGTAGTCAGCTTCTACGCCAGCACGAGCGTAAACGTTTTCAACGAAGTAGTACTTAACGCCAGCGCCAGCAGTCAGGAAAGTCGACTGGTCACGACCGGTGTGGCCGTCAGCGGCTACGTTGGTCATGCTGCCGTGCTTAACGCCACCTTGAACGTAAGGACGCAGAGCGTCGCCAGCGTTGTTGAAGTGGTACTGAGCGTTCAGACCGAACTGGTCGCCTTCGATTTTCTGATTACCAGTGCCGTTGTTCGAACGGGTGTGGTCGTCATTGTTGTAGGTCAAGTTCAACGATACGTCGTCGGTCAAGAAGTAACCGATGGAGGCGCCAGGAGTGTAGCCGTCTTCAACGTTCTTAACGCTGTCGTTGTACTTCTTCCCGTAGTTGAGCTCGCCTTCAACTGCGCCTTGGCCTTGTGCCAGTGCGCCGAACGAAGTAGCGGCAATAAGAGTACCAATGGCCAAGCCCAAGGTGTTTTTCAGTTTCATCCGTTAAATCCCCATCTGGTGATTGTGAAGCAGTCCCGCAAACCGGGGGACAACTCGGCGGCAAGTCTAACAGAACTTGCCTGCACGTAAGAGATATTTGCGCTGAACTAAGTTTCAGCAATGCCTGCAAATTTCTCACGTAATTTATCTAGAGCGCGCTTGTACCGCATTTTTGTTGCACTCAAACCCATGTGCATGATGTCTGCGATCTCCTGAAACTCCAGCTCTGCGACAAAACGTAGCACCAGAATTTCGCGGTCAATCGGGTTCACATACACCAACCAGCGATCAAGTCCGCCCTTTTCCTCAGGTTTCGGCGCCTTTTCTTCGGACGCTTCCTCGAGGGGGTCAAGACTCAATGCGTCCATCAAGCGACGCTTTCGCCGTTCCTTTCGATATTGTGTGATGCACTCGTTGTACGTGATGCTATATAGCCACGTCTTGAACTTCGATTTACCTTCGAAGTTCTTCAGGCCATACAGCACCTTCAACATGACCTCCTGACAGACATCGTCTGCGTCGCGATCGTTCCCGAGATATCGTGCGCATACGTTAAATAATGTTCGTTGGTAACGCCGCATCAGTTCTTCATAGGCGCGTGTTACGTGAAACAGTTCGGTATGCGAGCGCGCGACCAACTCCTCATCAGAGAGCTCGCGGGGGTCGTAGCGCATGGATAACGATTGGGTTTTATTCAAAACAAGTCGGGCCGACAGTCAGGTCAATGTCCGCCGCAGCCAGCATCAGCAGGCATTTTGCGGCGGCATACATTAGCAGAGTTTGCCGGGTTAGCGGCTACTCACATGCTGCTCAAGGAGGATCCGATTGGAAAGAGAGACTAGCTCACCCTCATCGGTCAGCAATGTGGTTTTAACCGTGCCGATCTCTTCGATCTGGCCTTCGACCTCGCCAACACGCACTTGTTGCCCAACCTGGTACAGCTCACGCACGTAGATTCCCGCAAGAATCTGGCCGGCAATTTCCCGGCTTCCCAATCCCATGGCCAGTGCTACCGCCAGACCAACGGTTATCAACACGATCACGATCACATGGTTCAGCAGGTCAGTCTTGACCTCCAGCTGGCTGATCGCAACCGAAATACTGATGATGATCACCAGGCCCTGAGCAATTCGACCAAGCCCCGAAGCATAGTCCAGGCCCACGCCTTCTGCCGCTCCACGCACCAGCCCGTTGGCCAGTTGCGCCAGCAAAACACCTACCAGCAACACCAGCGCCGCGCCGAAAACCTTCGGCAGATACAACGCAAGCATATCCAGCGTAGCTGAAACCCGCTCAAGTCCGAGGGATTCTGCGGCAGAAACCAGAAAAATAAGCAGAATGAACCAATAGACGATCTTGCCGATCAGGGTCGAGATAGGAACCTGCAATCCAGCGCGGGACAGCAGCTTGGTCAGGCCAGTGCCGCCCATCAAGCGGTCAAGGCCCAGTTTGGCGAGCAACTTGGAGAGCAGGGTGTCCAGCAGTTTGGCCACGACAAAACCCAACAGCAGCACAACCAGTGCGCCGAACAGGTTCGGAATGAAGTTCGCAACCTTGGTCCACAACGCAGTCATTGCAGTGACGAGGCTCTGAGTCCAGAGATCAAGTTCCATATTCAATCAGCCTTATCAGCAGTGCGGGCAGCAGGTTTACGAAGACGGGATACCGGCGCGACATGGGCCGACCCGTTATTCAGGGCGATCATCATTGCGGGCAACCAGCGCCCCAGCAGGCTGAACAGATCACCGGCGCCAACCTGGCGGTTGGCGGTTTTCAGCACACGCCCCAGGCAGGCATCGTCGTCCCGGGTGGACGGCGAGGCTTTGAGCATGTCGCGTAAAGACTGTTCAAACGGATCGTGCATACGCACCTCTCGTGATGTCTGTGGGAGACGCRGTCAGTTTTGGTCGGGTCACATGGTTTCCCTCAGACCCAGCGCAAACGTCGGAATAACCACCACTGCCCCAGCGCCACCGAGACCATTATCAGGCAGGCGACCAAAAAGCCATAAGGGCTTGCAGAGAATGGAATTCCACCGACGTTGATCCCCAAAAGCCCGGTCAGAAAACTCATCGGCAAAAAGATCCCGGTGATGACGCCAAAGCGATACATCGTGCGGTTCATGCGCACGCTCAACCGGCGATCTTCCGCCTCCAGGACCAGTCCCACCCGCTCCCGGGTCAATTCCAGCTCTTCGAGGTAGCGGGTCAGGCTGTTGTTCAATTCGTTCCAGTAATCACCATCGTCCTCGACGAACCAGGGCAACTTGATTCGCGTCAACTGCCCGAAAATATCCCGCTGCGGAGCAAGAAAGCGCTTCAACGCAGCCGCCCGGCGACGAATCTGCAAAACCGATCCGTGCTCAGGAGTATACCGTTCGTCGGCATCCAGTTTTTCTTCTTCCTCATCGACCACTTCCGAGAGACAGCTGACCAGATCCTGCACCTTGTTGGTGAGGTACTGCGCCATGCACAGGATGAGTTCGGAGGCTGTTTTCGGACCTTTGCCTTCGGCCAACTGCACCAGCAGCTCGTCAGTGGCCCGCAACGGACGCAGACGCAGGGAAATGACGCGCTGGGCAGAGCCGAAGATCCGCACCGACACCATGTCTTCAGGCTCGGCACCGGGGTTCAGATTGACCCCGCGCAAAAATAGCAGCAGTTCGCTGTCTGAAAGCTGTAAAAGTCGCGGACGGGTGTTTTCTTCGAGTAGCAAGTCACAACTGAATTCGCTCAGACCGCTGGATTTGCGTAACCAGGTCCGGGTTTGCGGATGACTGCGATCCCAGTGCAGCCACAGGCTTTCATGGGCCTGCAGTTGCAAGTCATCGAGTTCTGTCCGGGCTATCGAACGCGCACCGCCTTTACCGTCCAGCACCAGGGCATGTACCAGCCCCCATTGCGCGTTTTCTTCCTCGAACATCCGCACTCCTTTGGTCGACCAGCGCTTTATTCAGGCATTTTCAGCGGGCTGGGCGAGATGATCACGCCGTTGTTGTCCGCATAGATGTAATGGCCCGGATGGAATGTCACGCCGGCGAAGGTCACGGCAACGTTGAGATCGCCGAGCCCGCGCCTGTCGGATTTCCTCGGGTGGCTGGCGAGGGYCTGAACGCCCAGATCGGTCTGCGCGATGATATCGACGTCGCGGATGCAACCGTTGATCACCAGCCCTTCCCAACCGTTTTTCGCGGCTTTCTCGGCCAGCATGTCACCCAGCAACGCATGACGCAGGGAACCGCCACCGTCTACCACCAGCACTTTGCCATTTCCCTTGAGCTCGACCTGCTCCTTGACCCGCGAGTTGTCTTCGAAGCACTTGATGGTCACGATTTCGCCGCCGAAGGAATCACGGCCGCCAAAATTGCTGAACATCGGTTCCAGCACCTGCACCAGTTCCGGATAGGCGTCGCACAGGTCGGGCGTGAGGTAATGGATCATCGAGAAACTCCTGTAAAGAGGAAGACAGCACGAACATCGGTGATGACTCAGCCACGGAAAGTGACCAGAACAGCTCAATGCGTCATATCTTAGCCGCAAGCCGATCAGAGCGAAATGCCCTTGTTAGAGCGTCAGCCTCAGATTGCCGCGGCAAAATCCTGTTGCGCTCCCGGCAAAGGTGTCTGCTGATCGGCCAGCCAGCGAGTCACCAAAGGCCAGACTTCAGCCTGGGCCGCCTTGCTGACAAGCATTTCCACGTGACCGAAATTGTCGCCGAAGCCCTGCTCGCGCCCCAGATTGATGAATTGCTTGTGCTCGGAACCAAACTGCTCGAACAGTTTGCGACACGCCCAGGCCGGGTCCYGATGATCACCCGCGGCACTGACCGCCAATACGGGTAACTTGACCTCGGCCAGGCCTTTCCACCAGTCCTTGTCGGCATCGCCGAAGCGCCCGAACAAGCCGAACCAGCGCATGCTTTCCAGGGCCAGGCCGATGGGCTCGTCCTCCGGGCCGCGCTTGAGCCTTGAGCCCGACAACTGGGCAAAACGCTTGAGAATGAAGCGACCGCTCCACTCCACTGGTGGAATCTTCAATGGCCAGTAGGTGCGGCTCACCTGGGTGCCGAAAAACGCCGCGGAAGCCACCACCGGCTCTCCGATGTACTCGCCACCCAGCGCTGCGGCCAGGGTAGTACCGCCCAGCGAGTGACCGATCCAGTGCGGCACCTGCCCGCTCTGCTCACGGACAAATGCACCTATGGCCGGCAGATCATAGCGAGCGTAGTCGGCGACACGATTCTTGCGGTAGTCGTGGTTACGCTGGGACAAGCCGTGACCGCGCATTTCCGGAATCCAGACGTCGAACCCCAGTCGGGCCAGATAAGCGCCCAATCCCAGGCCCTTGGGAGAAAACCAGAACCGGCGATTGGAAAAGCTGCCGTGCAGCAGGATCACCGGCACGCCACGGGAGGACGACTCATCGGCCATACCAAGGCGCGTCACAGCCAGTTCGACGGTGAAGTCGGGGCTGTTACCGGGTTTCAAACGATACACATCTTCGCTCAGATCACCGCGCCGTTCGGCGCTGATCAGAGCGACAGGAAATAGGTTGCTGCTGCTTTGCATAATCTCTTGCACAAAAAAGGGCGGCATCCAGATGGAGCCCGCCCTGCTTGAATCTTAAAGGCAGCGTTCACCGACCACGCTGCCAATCATTGTAGGAGCGAGCCTGCTCGCGATGGTCGCCAACGATGACGCGTTCATGCTGAAAAAACGCGGCGTTCTGCAGTCCATCGCGAGCAGGTCAGATCGCCGCACCGTCGCTCCTACAGGATCAAGCCTGCGCCTGACCCTCGGCCAGGAAGAACCAGGTTTCCAGCACGGAATCCGGGTTCAACGAAACGCTTTCAATGCCCTGCTCCATCAGCCACTTGGCCAGGTCCGGGTGGTCCGAAGGGCCCTGACCACAGATGCCGATGTATTTGCCGGCCTTGTTGCACGCGGCAATGGCGTTGGCCAACAGCTTCTTGACCGCCGGGTTACGCTCATCGAACAGGTGCGCAATGATCCCGGAGTCACGGTCCAGGCCCAGGGTCAACTGGGTCAGGTCGTTGGAGCCGATGGAGAAGCCGTCGAAGAACTCGAGGAATTCTTCAGCCAGGATGGCGTTGGACGGCAGTTCGCACATCATGATCACACGCAGACCGTTTTCGCCGCGGGCCAGGCCGTTTTCCGCCAGCAAATCGACCACCTGGCTCGCTTCGCCCAGGGTACGGACGAACGGCACCATGATTTCGACGTTGGTCAGGCCCATCTCGTTGCGCACACGCTTCAGAGCGCGGCATTCGAGTTCGAAGCAGTCACGGAACGATTCGCTGATGTAACGCGACGCACCGCGGAAGCCCAGCATCGGGTTCTCTTCTTCCGGCTCGTAGAGCTTGCCGCCGATCAGGTTCGCGTATTCGTTGGACTTGAAGTCCGACAGACGCACGATGACCTTTTTCGGCCAGAACGCCGCGGCCAGGGTGCTGATGCCTTCGACCAGTTTCTCGACATAGAAGCCGACTGGATCGTTGTAACCGGCGATGCGCTTGTCGACGCTTTCCTTGATGTCCAGCGGCAGGCCGTCGTAGTTCAGCAGTGCCTTGGGGTGCACGCCGATCATGCGGTTGATGATGAACTCCAGGCGGGCCAGGCCCACACCGGCGTTCGGCAGTTGCGCGAAGTCGAAGGCGCGGTCCGGGTTGCCGACGTTCATCATGATCTTGAACGGCAGCTCAGGCATGGCGTCCACGGAGTTCTTCTTGATGTCGAAGCCCAGTTCGCCTTCGAAGATGAAACCGGTGTCGCCTTCAGCACAGGAAACGGTCACGCCCTGGCCGTCTTTCAACAGCTGGGTGGCATTGCCGCAACCCACTACAGCCGGGATACCCAGCTCACGGGCGATGATCGCCGCGTGGCAAGTACGGCCGCCACGGTTGGTGACGATCGCGCTGGCGCGCTTCATGACCGGTTCCCAGTCCGGGTCGGTCATGTCGGACACCAGTACGTCGCCTGGCTGGACCTTGTCCATCTCGGACACGTCCTTGATGATGCGGACCTTGCCAGCGCCGATGCGCTGGCCAATGGCGCGGCCTTCCACCAGCACGGTGCCGGTTTCTTTCAACAGGTAACGTTCCATGACGTTGGCCTGGGTGCGGCTCTTCACGGTTTCCGGACGGGCCTGCACGATGTACAGCTTGCCGTCGTCACCGTCCTTGGCCCACTCGATGTCCATCGGGCACTTGTAGTGCTTCTCGATGATCATCGCCTGCTTGGCCAGCTCGCTGACTTCGGCGTCGGTCAGGCAGAAACGTGCGCGTTCGGCCTTGTCCACGTCGACGGTCTTGACCGAACGACCGGCCTTGGCTTCGTCGCCGTAGATCATCTTGATGGCCTTGCTGCCCAGGTTACGGCGCAGGATGGCCGGACGACCGGCCGCCAGCGTGCCCTTGTGGACGTAGAACTCATCCGGGTTCACCGCGCCTTGTACGACGGTTTCACCCAGGCCGTAGGCGCCGGTGATGAACACTACGTCGCGGAAGCCCGATTCGGTATCGAGGGTGAACATCACGCCGGCGGTGCCGGTTTCGGAACGGACCATGCGCTGCACGCCAGCAGACAGGGCAACCAGCTTGTGGTCGAAGCCCTGGTGCACGCGATAGGAAATGGCGCGGTCGTTGAACAGCGAGGCGAACACCTCTTTGGCGGCGCGAATGACGTTTTCGACACCACGGATGTTCAGGAAGGTTTCCTGCTGGCCGGCGAAGGAAGCGTCCGGCAAGTCTTCGGCGGTGGCGGAAGAGCGCACGGCCACGGCCATGTCAGGGTTGCCGGCGGACAGCGTGGCGAACGCGGTACGAATTTCGGCATTCAGTTTTTCAGGGAACTCGGCTTCCATGATCCACTGGCGGATCTGGGCACCAGTCTTGGCCAGGGCATTCACGTCATCGACGTCCAGGGCATCGAGGGCGTCATGAATCTGCTGGTTCAGGCCGCTCAACTCCAGGAAATCACGATAAGCCTGAGCGGTCGTGGCGAAGCCACCGGGCACCGATACACCGGCACCTGCCAGATTGCTGATCATCTCGCCGAGGGATGCGTTCTTGCCCCCCACATGCTCTACATCATGGACGCCGAGCTTATCGAGGGAAACTACGTACTCTACCAAGGTGATCTCTCCACTAACTGTGTTGGAAAAGCTCAAAACCGGCTGCTCGGGGGAGCGTTTGCCGGCTATATGGCCTGGACCTGGAAAATAAGTGAGAATGCGGGCCAACGGTGGCCGACAAATCGCGCCTATCATATCCAAGATTCGTCACTAGCTTAAGGCCCAAGGTGCAAATGAAACGATCTGCTTTCTTTATCTCCGATGGTACCGGCATTACCGCCGAAACCCTGGGTCAAAGCCTTCTGGCGCAGTTCGAAAACATTACCTTCAGCAAAGTCACGCGGCCGTATATCGACAACGTGGACAAAGCGCGGGCCATGGTACAACAAATCAACAAAGCCGCTGAAACCGACGGTTTCCGGCCGATTATCTTCGACACCATCGTCAATCAGGACATTCGTGAGATTCTCGCAACCTCGAATGGTTTCATGATCGACATATTCTCGACGTTCCTGGCACCGCTTGAACAGGAACTGACCGAGCATTCTTCCTACACCGTGGGCAAATCCCACTCCATCGGCTCCAATACCAATTACATGGAGCGTATCGAAGCGGTGAACTTCGCCCTCGACAACGACGATGGCGCCCGCACGCACTATTACGACAAGGCCGACCTGATACTAGTGGGCGTGTCGCGATGTGGTAAGACGCCGACGTGCCTGTACATGGCGATGCAATTCGGTATCCGCGCAGCCAACTACCCGCTGACCGAAGACGACATGGAACGCCTGCAACTGCCAAACGCCCTGCGCGCCCACCAGCACAAGCTGTTCGGCCTGACCATCGACCCGGACCGCCTCACCGCGATCCGCAACGAGCGCAAGCCCAACAGCCGCTATTCGAGCTACGCCCAGTGCGAGTTCGAAGTGCGCGAGGTCGAGAACCTGTTCCGCCGCGCAAACATCCCGCACATCAACTCCACGCATTTCTCTGTAGAAGAAATCTCGGCGAAGATTCTTGTGGAGAAAGGTGTGGAGCGGCGGTTCAAATAACTCTGTAGCGCCTGATCTATTGCCATCGCGGGCTTGCCCGCGATGAACGATGACGCGGTTTAACTAAATGACAAACAAATCCACAAACCGGTTCACCGCTGTCGCCTCAAGCTTCTCCTGATCATTGCACAACGCAAAAATCTCCTCGCTACGCTGACCGGTGAATCGTGTCAGTAAATTCGCCTTGAACTTGTCCTCCAGCAACGGGATACCTTCAGCCCGGCGCCGCCGATGCCCGATCGGGTACTCCACCACGACGTTATCAGTGCTGGACCCATCCTTGAAAAACACCTGCACCGCATTGGCAATGGAGCGCTTGTCGGCCTCCAGATATTCACGGGTGTATCGTGGTTCCTCGACGATAACCATCTTGTCGCGCAGCACATCGATGATTGGATGCGCCCTGTGGAAATCGTCCTCGTAGTGCTCCGCCACCAGATTGCCGAAGGCCAGCGGCACGGCGGTCATGTACTGGATGCAGTGATCGCGGTCAGCGGCGTTTGCCAATGGACCGACTTTGGAAATGATGCGAATCGCCGATTCATGGGTGGTGATGACAATCCTGTCGATTTCGTGCAGGCGATTACGTACTTGCGGATGCAAGGTCACCGCCGCTTCGCAGGCCGTTTGCGCATGGAACTCGGCCGGAAAACTGATCTTGAACAGCACGTTTTCCATCACATAACTGCCGTACGGTCGCGAAAAACCGAATGCACGTTTGTCTTCAGGCTTGAGCGCCAGGTCATTGTTGGTGTGGCTGAACAGTACGTCGTAAAAGCCCCACTGTTTGGCACTCAACACGCCGGGAATACCCATCTCGCCACGCATCGCAATATCCGCCAGGCGCACGCCACGACTGGACGCATCGCCCGCCGCCCAGGACTTGCGCGAGCCGGCATTCGGCGCATGCCGGTACGTGCGCAAGGCCTGGCCGTCAGCAAAGGCGTGGGACAACGCCGACAACAACTGCTCGCGATTGGCGCCCATGAGTTTGGCGGTGACCGCGGTCGAGGCGACTTTCACCAGAATCACGTGATCGAGGCCGACGCGGTTGAACGAATTCTCAAGGGCGATCACGCCTTGAATCTCGTGGGCCATGATCATCGATTCAAGCACCGTGCGAACGGTCAGCGGCACCTCGCCATTGGCCAGGCGTTTTTGTGAAAAATGGTCAGCCACCGCGAGAATGCCGCCGAGGTTATCCGACGGATGCCCCCACTCGGCGGCGAGCCAGGTGTCGTTGTAGTCGAGCCAGCGCACGATGCAGCCGATGTCCCAGGCCGCCTTCACCGGATCGAGCCGGTAACTGGTGCCCGGCACACGGGCGCCAAACGGTACGACGGTGCCTTCGACCACAGGTCCCAGGTGTTTGGTGCATTCGGGAAAACGCAGGGCCAGCAGGCCGCAACCCAAGGTATCGATCAGGCAGTTGCGCGCGGTGTCCAGCGCTTCTTTGGACTCGACTTTGTAGTTCAACACATAATCGGCAATGTCCTGCAGGACCTTGTCGTAGTCGGGACGGTTGTTCAGGTCGACGTTGGCACTCATGTTCGATTCACTCTATGAAGCGGGTCGTTGATGGGACCTCGGTTCAGGGACCAATCTCAGTCGGTGACCAGTTTCTTATTATCGAAATACAGTTCCCTGTGGGAGCGAGCTTGCTCGCGATGACGTCGGCACATGCACAT